>CAMNNR010000008.1 GCA_946545675.1 uncultured Thermoplasmata archaeon
GTCCACCAGGAGGCTACTCAAGAGACTCAACGAGGAAGAGGGACTGCCTGTCGTGGTGTTCACCGATGGCGATCCCTGGTCCTTCAGAATCTTCGCATCCGTTGCGTACGGTGCCATCAAGACCGCTCACATCTCCGACTACCTGGCCACCCCCACGGCACAATTCATCGGGATAACCGCGTCGGACATCCTCAACTACGACCTTCCCACCGACAAGCTCAGCGACAAGGACATCGGAGCCCTCAAGGCGGAACTCAGCGACCCGAGATTCTCGGACGAGTTCTGGGACACGGAGATCCGTGCGATGCTCGACATGAACAAGAAGGCTGAGCAGCAGGCATTGGCCAAGTACGGTCTCGACTACGTCACAGACACGTACCTGCCTGAGAAACTCACCCAAATGGGAATTATGTGATCCTGACGGGGCCCGGGATCGGGCCCCTCAAACCTTTTGAAACATCCTTCCGATATGACATTTAACTCATTATTGGATTATATTATCCTTCACCTGTTTTCTCAATGAGCCAGACGATTGTAATCTACTCGTTTTTAAATCGAATATGTTCGGGTTGTTGTTATAACCTAACAGGGCGATACATGTCCTATGGTATCCAAAGTCAAGGTAAATATGAGGACCTGCCACAAAACCACCCTGGTGACTGCTGAACTCCTTGAAGACGGGGAGACCATCAAAATCAATCTGGCCTCTGACTGCGAGAACATCAAGAACTATGCGAAACTCATCGGAGACACCATATCACTGACTGATTGCACCGATTATCCATCATCCAAGATCTTTGCGGATGAAAACAGGATGATACTCTCTATGCCATGTCTGGTGCCCAGTGCCATAATGAATGCCGCATGGATGGAAGTCGGCATGCTCTCGAAGAGCCTCGCCAAAGATGCCAAGACCAATGACAATGAATTCATCATCGGCGATGATGAAATCTGATTTTTTTGGGCCCATGACAATGGGCCTCAAAATCACATCTGGGTAATCCAGAAAACGACAATTTTTTTATATCCACTAATATTTAAATATTTCTTTTATTGGATACGGATTCAGTTCTTTTTCCGAAAACCTCCCCAAAACTCCCCTGTAAAAACCTTTTAAAAACCATGAGCCAGACATTAATAATTCTCGTCCGCCCATTTTTATATAAACCCTCCAGAGGATGGAAATATTATGAGCATCGGACTAGGTTTGGATACAGGCGGAACATACACAGATGCCGCCATAGTTGACCTCGATAGTGGCGAATTACTATACAAGGCGAAATCCCCGACAACCCGCGAGGACCTGAGCATAGGTATCAGGGGGGCGATAGAGAACGTCAGCAAGGAATATCTGGAGAAAATTTCAGTTGTATCCCTTTCCTCTACACTCGCGACGAACTCGGTGGTAGAAGGAAAAGGATGCAGGGTAGGTCTCATCTGTATAGGGGAGCAATACAACAACAATGTCTCCTGCGATTTCCAAACGTGTATCGACGGCGGACATGACCTCCACGGCAAGGAGGTTAAGCCCCTTGATGAACAGAAGGCAATCGAATTCATGAATTCCGTGAAAGGGAAGATCGATGGCCTTGCCATCACCGGGTACCTGGCGGTCCGCAACCCCGATCATGAAATCAGGGTGCGTGAACTGGCAAAGGAGATTCTTGACATGCCGATTGTCTGTGGATATGAATTGTCCTCGGGACTCGGATTCAACGAACGCACATCGACCGCGATAATGAATGCGCGCCTCATCCCCATCATAGATGACCTGATCAACTCCGTCAAGAAAACCATGGCTGAGAAGAACATCCGTGCGCCGCTCATGATTGTGAGGGGAGACGGTACGATGATGGGAGAGGACATGGCGAGGACCCGCCCCGTAGAGACCATACTCTCCGGGCCCGCCGCGAGTCTCGTCGGTGCGATGGTCATGACCGGACTCAAGGACTCGATCATCATGGATATCGGGGGGACCACCACGGATATCGGCGTCCTCCGTAACGGAAAACCCCACCTCAACCCTGAAGGCGCCACTATCGGAGGAAAATCTACAAGGGTGAAAGCAGCGGACATTGCGACATCAGGTATCGGAGGCGACAGTAGGATCTTCATAAATGGGAGAGAAATCATCCTCGGCAGTCTGCGCGTCCTGCCAGTAAGCTTCGCTGCTCAGAAATGGGAATCCGTGAAGGAATCGATATACTCCCTTGAGAACCAGACCAATCATAGGATGACCGAGGCCATCGGACTCGATAACATCATCCTCGACTGCGAATTCTTCCGCACCCTACGCATACCCGGGCCAGAGGCACCGCTTTCCGAGATCGACCGCAGATTGCTCGAACTCCTGGTCAAGGAACCCCTCCAACTGAAGAAGGCCGGGGAGATAATCGACACCCATCCCCTCAACTTCAACGTAAAGAAGATGGAAGAACTCGGATATCTCCAGAGAATCGGGGTCACCCCCACGGATATCCTCCACGCTGACGGTCAGATCGACATCTACGACCGGAAGGCCTCGCAGGTATGCGTGGGTTACCTGGCCCAGCGCTCTGCCCAGACTCCGGAGGAGTTCGTGACAAAAGCCAAGGCGATGATCAAGAACAAACTCTGTACCGAACTCATGAAGGTCCTGCTGAACGAGGAAGGGGTCAAGGACCTCGGCCCGGACGGCTTCAATCTCCTCGCCAAGTCCATAACCCATCAGGACGGAAAGGATTTCGGATGTAGGATCAAGGTCAATAAACCCATCATCGGCATCGGTGCACCGTCCAGGATTTATATCGGCTGGGTGGGAGAGGCTTTCGATGCTGAGGTTGTCATTCACGATAACTCCGATGTGGGCAATGCGGTCGGTGCCATAGCCACCAGTGTCTCGGAATCGATCGAACTCCTGATCAAACCCCGTATGCTGGGTTCCAATGAGGCTGGCTTCGAGGTGTTCTCGAAATTGGGAAATATCTCTGCCGAAACCCTCGAGGAAGCAATCCGCATCGCGGAGGAACAGGGCCGCAAGTACGTTATGGAAGAGATCGAGAAGGACGGGGCCAGCGATGTGACTGTCGATGTGGAGAAGTTCGAGCAGACTTTCGGATACGGCAACAGTACCAGTACCGCCCTCATGGAACTTCACCTCAGGGTGACTGCAGCAGGAAAGCCTGTGCCGTTCGCATGAGGTGGCATCATGAGGCTGGGGCTTCTCGCATGCGACATACTGAAACCGGAAATCGAATCCCTGGTGAAGGACGACCCGGACTTCGTCATGAAAGAATATGTGGATTTCGCCCTCCACGTCGACCCCGAGAATATGAGAAGGGAACTGTTGGCTCGCGCAGAGAACTTCGTAGGCAAGGTAGACGTGCTCGTGCTGGGATACTCCATATGCAGTTCCCTCGAAAAAGTGACCGAAGTCATGCCACTCCCGACTGTCATGCTCCCGGGTTCGGACTGCATCGAGGCCCTGCTGGGTTCGGCGGAGTATTCCGCCGAGAAGATGAAATGCGCCGGCACCTGGTTTTGCACTCCCGGATGGGCGGAGGCGGGAAAAGAGGGCCTCATCAAGGAACTCCACCTCGATTGCATGGAGGGTGAGTACGATCCTGAGTTCTTCCTCGACATAGTATTCGAGTCCTACAGCCGGAGCCTGTACATCGATACTGGGGTGGATCCTGACGGTGAATACGAAAAGAAGGCTAGGAAGTTCGCTGAGGAATTGGGGTTCAGGCATGATTGCAGGACCTGTGATCTGAAGAACATCTCCAGTACGATTAGGAGGGCCAAAGAACTGGCCGCTACTATGAACTGAACTGCGTATCCGAACTATTCTGCATCAAGTGTTTATAATCCTGAATTCAATGAGAGGGGCGAGAAAAATGTACAATGTAGTGGTCTTAACCGATGATAAGAAAAACTCCGCACAAATCGGTAAGTTCCTGAAATACATCAACCCGGAACTCGAGGTGATCGTAACCAAAAATCTGGGAGAGTTCATCACTACCCTCAAGACCAATGAACTCGCGGATGTTGCGGTGATCGAAGCCACTCCCACCCTTCCCTTCCTGGACACACTGACGGCGATGAACCGTGAGAACCTGTTCTTGCCTACAATCCTGATGTTCTCCGAGGTGTCCCCAGAACTCATGGGGGACGCCATCAACAACCACATCGATAACTGCGTGTACCTCCACGGCTCGGATCCGGCAGTTTATTATTCCGATCTGAACGACCGCATCATCTTCGCCATCGAACGCAGACGCGTCATTGATGAACGCGAGACCGAGGCCAAAAGGTACGCGTCTCTGGTGGAACTCGCCAAAATGAGTCCGGGAGGATCCACGAGCATAGTGGATTATGCCCTCAATAAAGCCATTGAACTTACCGGCAGTAAGATAGGGTATATCTCGACATACAGCAAGAAAACCAACAAACTCACCATGATGGCCTGGTCTTTCAGTGCCATGAACGACTGCCGCATGAAAAACTACCCCATGGAATTCGACCTGGACTCCAGCGGGGTGTGGGGCGTACCGGTGAGGTCTGGACAGACACTCATAATCAACGACTACGAAAACACCAAAAACCCCCACAAACACGGCGTCCCCATCGGACATGTCGAGCTGAAAAGACTGCTGATGGTCCCCATTTTCCTCGACGGTGAGATTGTCGGTACCGCCGGGGTCGGCAACAAAGTACGCGAATACACCTCCCAGGATGAGATACAGGTCCAGCAGATGATGCAGGAGATGCTCACTTTGGAAGTCGTCAATTCCGAGAAGAAGAAATACGACAACCGCATGAATCTTCTCAACGAGGTGTTCAACAACAGCCCCTCGGGGATCACATTCATCTCCAGAGACGGGAAGATCGCCGTTTGCAACAAGACTTCGGCCGATATGCTGAAAATCGATGTGAACAGTCTCCCCCTCGAACTTTCTTCCCTCAACAGTCCGCTCGCCAACAGATTCAAGATGATGGTGGAGGACAACGTCCTCGACCAGAAGGCAGACGACACTGTCATCATAGGCAACCGGACCTGGGCATTGGCCAGCTACCCTTACAGCAAAGGGTCGGTCGATGGACACTACATCATCAACACGGACATCACGGACCTCACATCCTATAAGGCGGTAGCGACCCGCAGTCAGGACTACGTGGTGACCCTGTACCGCATCGTCCAGGATTCCCTGGAAGAGATCAACCGGGGCCTACCGATTTATTCGGAAATGATCAGCGACCCGCAGATGACGTATCTGGTCAACAAACTCGACGACGTCGTCCACTTCATGACCAAATATTCCGATTTGTGGCGCCACAGCAACAAATGGATAGATCTGGCCGAGACCATCAGCGAGGGCATTAACTCCCTCCCGGAAAAGGACAGGTCCATCTCCCTCATCATCCCCCCTATCCAGATTTTCTCTGTCCCCACCTTAGGGGAGGTCTTCGCCTCCCTCAGGCTGATGTCTTCGAGATATTATGCTGAGCGGAGCGCCGCATCGATATCCTTCGCGATCACCAACGGCACCCTCCGTGTCATCTACAAGGACCTCGGGGATGACAATCCCATCGTTTCCGAGAACAAGACGATGGAAAGACTGAGGCTCATGCTGTCGAAGAAGATATGCGAAAACTCAGGATTCGTTTTCTCGTGGCCGCCGACAAGGTCAGGCATCGTCGCCGAGATTGAGATCCCCCCGGACAAATACAGAATAGGGTGAGGGGGCAAGCCCCCTCTGGGGGAATTCAAATGGCGTGAAATTCAACGGGTATTCTGAATACCCTGATCCTCGCGTCTCTTCGTCACGATCCTACAGATGTGATTGGACATGAAACGCTGCTCGAGATCATTCTGGATTTCGGTGGATTCACGGATGAAGAACTCATGGTCACACTTGTTGCAGCGTACCTTTGGGCAGCCTTTCACGGCCTCGCTGCAACCTTGACATGCAAAAGCGCGTGCATACACCAGCGAAAAGGTGAATCTGCAACGGGGGCAGGTGAAGGATTTCCTGACCGATGCTGTCGCCTCGTTGCTGAATCCGTGTGCGTTCATCGCTTCGTAGTATGTTGTGGACATGTTCATCACCTTGAGTCGCCCCGCCCAAAGGCGGGGCAAAGATGTTTTCAGAACGCTCCGTACTGGTGGGTGGCGTCCATGACAGCTTGGACGACCTCCCACTTGGTCTCGAGGTCAGGAGGGACCTCGCATCCGGAGGCAATGCAGGTGTGGGACTTGAGTCCCGCCTTGCACATAGCAGTCTTCACTTCCTGGCAGAGTTCCTTGGTGACCTCTACTCCGGACTGGTAGTCCCCTCTCATGAAGAGCTGGGGATCGATTGTACCCATGATGGTACACTTCTCGGCGTATCCGTCCTCGATGACCTTTGCCATGGTAGGTGATTCAGGGACCTGTGGGTAGTATGCCATAGAATAGGCGTCCACCCCGAAATCCTTGATCTGAGTCTTCAGGTGGGGGATATCAGAACAGTTGTGCACCGCAAGACCGATTCCTGCCTTCCTGGTGGCTTCATTGGTCCTCTTGGCGTACTTGTCCCCTTCAAACTCGCCGTACTCGGCATCTCCGAGTACCGCATAGTTACCCCAGAGGTAATCCCAGCACATGGCCTCGACGCCGGTCTCGCCGATGGCAGTGACGGCATCACAGCAGAACTGGGTGGTGACCTCCATGGCCTTATGAATGGGGGCGGGATCCTCGAACATATCCATGAATAGTTCCTCGGCTCCCCTGGACTGGGAGAGGGTTAGGAGAGGCCCCTCAAGGAAGGAAATCATGAAGGATTTTCCCTTGAGCGCAGTCGCCGCCAGGCGGTTCATCTCAATCAGGTGTCCGGTACGGCCCTTGTGGATGTCGGGCATCTCAAGCTTCTCATAATCCTCGATGCTCTTGATTGCGTGGTCATCGACGAACGGGGTGTTCTCGGCATCCATCCTGACATTCGATCCGAAGTCATGGGCAGTGACGGAAAGGTCCTCCAGAAGGACCGAGTAGGGGAATTTGTACTGGTTGAATCCCTCTACGAAAGACTGGGCACAGAGCTTCGCATCGGTGGCCCACGTCCTGTATGTCACGGGCTGGTTGGGCAGAAGCCTCCTCTGAAGTCCACAAACGAGCGGATATGCAGGAAGTTCGTCCACAGGTTCGTTCTGCAGTGTCGCAACCGCCCTCTCATAGGGTGTCATTGGCGCTACCATTGTATCAAGCCTTCAACCAATTGACGCAATCCTGTGCGTTGTTGTCCCTGTGGTCAGCTCCGATTTGTTCAGCGAACTGGGGGGATGTGGGCGGACCACCAATGGTGACGGTACAGTTTCCGCGGTATCCAGTCTCCCTGAGCAGATCCATGGTGCTCTTCATGGAATCCATCGTAGGAGTCATCAGAGTAGACATGCATAGGATGTCGACATTGTCGTTCCTCATGGTATCAACGATAACCTGAGGCTCTACATCCTTCCCTAGGTCGTTGACAACGAATCCACCGGCGGTGAGCATGGTGCGCACGATGTTCTTTCCGATGTCGTGGACATCGCCCTTAACAACGACTGTAACGGCCTTCTTTGCATTGTCAAGGGCGCCAGTAGGAATTGCGGGCAGAAGGATATCTAGGCCTGCGTAAAGGGCCTTAGCGGAGACGAGAACCTGCGGGAGGTAAATCTCATGGGCAGCGAACTTGTCACCGACAACTCCCATACCCTTGACGAGTCCTTCGTTGATCGCCTCGACGGGGTCAAGTCCTTCGTCAAGTGCCTTCTGTGCGTACTCCTTCGAAAGCGGGATCTTACACTTGATTACCGCGTCGGAAAGAGCTTGATATATCTCTTCTTTAGACATTTTTGTTTCCTCCAAACCTTTTCAGGTAATTAGAAGATTGTATCCATCAGTATTTAAAGTTAATTCTTGATGGATGTAACTATGGATAATTTAAAAATTTATTACTAAAAAATTAGTATCAAAGTATTTAAAGAATAAAATTTAATTGATTATATCAATAAAAATTAACCCTGCTTTAATTATCTGATTAAAACAATCGTTTAATCGATTCTATTTATATTTTCTTGCTCACATCTCCGATTTCGATAAGTGTCTACTCCAAACTCCCAAAATACGGCCTGAAATAAGCAAAAGCAGCTACATAAAGAACGGTAGATGGATACGTAAAAAAGATGTAGGGCCCGGAGGCCCTACGGACCGCTTCAGTTGTAGGCGGCCTGGTTGAATCTGTTTATCACGAACTGTTTGTCAAGGGACGCGAGGAACGGCCCGAGACGGGGTCCGCGGGGCTGACCGATGATAAGGTTGTAGATCAGCTTGTATGCCCCTTTGGAACCGAGCGGGGACTCCTTTCCGAGATTGGAGATGATCTCGTTGATGACATCCGCCTCCCATACGCAGTCGTTCATCCTCTGCACCAAGGTCTGCAGGAAGACCTTGTCGAGAGTTTCGAGCTTGAGGTGCTGGGGAATGGTCTGCCTGACTGCGAACTTCACCATATCGGGGGCGAAGGCATTCAGCCAGTAGGTGAGGCATTCGCAGCGCTTCTTGATCCTCTTGATGGCCTCGTCGTCTGCCTCCGAGAGGTCCACGGTCCTTTCCAGGACCTTCAGCTGATCCTCGAAGTTGTCCGCGAGCTGCACGACGTTCACGAGGTGCCTGCAGGAGACCTGAACGGGCATCTTCTCGGGCACATGGTTGTGCTGGGCGATTTCGTAGGCACGCACAGCATTCTCAGCGCTCTCGTCGTACTCCTTGGTGAAGTATGCGAGCTCCATCCTGTCGTACTCGTCAGCCACGTCGAGAAGTCCGATTCCGGAATCGTAGTCGATGGCCCTGTTGGTGGGGACCCTGAGGAACAGATAGTTGAGCACCTCGGGAGGGGTCATGCGGATCGCATCGAGTCCGGTAACGGAGCATCCAAGGGACTTGTGCATCTGTCCGACTCCCTTGAGCTGAACGAACTCGTAGGGGACGGGATAAGGTGCCTCCACACCGAAAATCTCAGGGGCGATCCTCTTACCGGTATCATAGGAGCCTCCGGCAGCCGCGTGGTCCTTTCCGAAAGGCTCTGCATTGGTGCCGAAGATCTTCCACTTGGCAGGCCACTCGAGCCTCCAGGTGAGCTTTCCATCATCCTTCCTGACGTCTGCCCTGCCGAAGTGTCCGCAGGTACAGCTGTACTCTACATAGGGGAAGGAGTAGGTGTCGAAGATTGGCTTGGTGTAACGTCCGCACTTCTCGCAGATGGGCTCGTAAGGGGCGTAATTGGGGTTGGGTTCCTTACCAGAGACCTCGTGCAGGATTTTGATGATCTCCTGCCTCTTCTTGAATGTCATGTCGATGCACTCAGCGAACTTTCCCTGGGCATAGAGGTCGCTGGTCCAGATGATCTCGCAGTGGACTCCGAGGGAGTCCACGGCATCGAGGAAGGGCTGCACGAAGTGGTGAGCGTAGTTGTTGTGCTTACCGCAGGGGCAGGGTATCCTGGATATGGGCATACCGACGTATTTCTCGTACTCGGGAGGGAGGAACTCGTACCTCTTCCTGAGAGGATCGAAGGAGTCGATGAGGTAGATCAGACGGACCTCTTTCCCCAAGGCCTCGACGGCGCTGCGGATCGATTCTCCGGTAATTGCTTCCCTCAGACTTCCCACGTGGATGATACCGGTGGGACTGATTCCCGTTGCGATGAGGGGCTTCTCAGCCTTCTCTGCGATACTTTTTGCGATTACATCTGCCCAGTGCATACTAATCGACCCCCTCTATAAACATAATATAAATGTTACTTTCGGTCTTGGAACGGTTAGGGTTATATATTGTTCAAAGAATGGCCGATACAATGGCAAAAGAAAAAGGCGAAGGTTTCTCTTCCTCCGCAGGACTGATGAGGTACTTCGATTCCGAAGACAACAAGGGTATCAAAGTCGGACCCAAGGTAGTCGTCGGACTCGCTATCGTATTCACCGTTCTCATCCTCTGCCTCCCCGTCTTCTGGCCTATGAGCTGAATCGGGCACTCAGGATGGGTTTACTGAAATTCCACCGAACAGCTGTGCGTCTAAACAGCTGATCGCTTTCCATCACTTGCTTTCGCCAGGATTGATTTCAGAGATTTCCTTTTCCCCTCATTCCTGTTCGTAGTACTGGTGATTGTTGTACTTCCTCTTGAAGACGGATGACAGGATTGGCGGTGCGATGATAGTGGTCGCCACGGCCATCATGACGATGACGGAGTAAAGCTCGTTGTCAAGGATACCGCTAGTGAGACCGATGGAGGCGATGATGATTCCGACCTCTCCCCTGGGCACCATTCCGAAACCGATGATGTTGAATGATTCCCTGGAGATGGTCCTGTCGGCGATCTTCGCACCCATTCCGCAGCCGAGGTACTTGGACACCACTGCGAGGAGGATGATGACGACGACCTCGAGGATTGCGTGGAAGTTGTTGAACGCGCCCACCTCGACCTGCAGACCGACATGTACGAAGAAGAAAGAGATGAACAGGGTGGTGATGGTCTCGATGCTGTGGATAAGACCGGTGGTCTCCGCATAATCGGCGAAGAGCATTCCGGCAAGGAAAGCACCGATGATTGCTGCAAGTCCGATTTCCTCAGCGAGCCATGCGAAGAACAGACAGGCTGCAAGTGCCAGGATAAGGGGGTTGGGCCTCTTGAAGGGGGTCTCGCGCTTGGTGTTGGTACTGACCCATGCGGCGACGATCTTGGGCACTCCCCACTTGGCAAGAGCGATCACACCGACCACGAATACCACCGCTTTGAGTATCACGATGAGCAGGTCGAGGATATTCAATCCTCCCGAGGAACCGGCGATACCCTGGACAATAGCCAGAACGATCATTCCGAGGACATCGTCGATGACAGCGGCAGCGATGATTATCCTGGATTCCATCTTGTCCATGAGCTGCATGTCCTTAATCACACGGGCGGTGATTCCCACACTTGTGGCCACCATCGCAGCGGCGAGGAACATCGCGGACTCGAACTGCCCGTCGCTTACCTCGATGAACGCGAACCCCAAAACGAACGGGACTATGACTCCCAGCAAGGCGACTAGGAATGCTGTCCTGCCTGAACCCAGAAGGTCCTTCACGCGGGTCTCTAGACCGACGGAGAACAGAAGGAATACGACTCCGAGTTCGGAGAACGTGTAGAGAATGGAGTTGTTGTTGGTTCCCGCACCCAGGTCAAGGAGGGTGACGAGAGAGGTCTCGTTGATGACCACGTTTGCCATAAGGATACCAAGTACTATCTCCCCGATCAGACCGGGAAATCCGAATTTCTCGACGACTGCTGAAAAGGTACGTGCCAATGCGAAAACCACGAACAGCATCAGCAGGATTGAGGGGAGAGTCTCCATAATCTCCGTACACTCCTTTTACTAAAAAACGATGACGGTCAAAAGCTGTGTGAAGATGTGATGCCCCCTTTCGGGGGCGGTAGGGTTTACTGGTAAGCGAAGAGGGACCTGAAGTTTCCGTCGAATCTGGGCCTCTCGATTTTCGCTCTGAACTTGAAGGTACACTCAGTCTGGTCGAGGTAGTCCTCACGGAATGCGAGGTTATCGTCGTAGGAAGTGGAGATGAACTCCGCCTCGTCGGCCTCGAGCTCGTTCCTGAATGCGAACAGGACGTCGCGGTCCTCGTTGACCACCACAACAGGCAAGGTTGCCACCTGTTCGATGGTGATGTTCTCGGATACCTTCTTCTCTTCTGCTGCGCTGCCGGAAGTGTCAGCCATCTCCACGTTGGTGTATACTCCGCCGGACACATCGCTGCTGGGTTCTTCCTTCTCCAGCTCAGCGATATCCAGCTTGGCAGGCAGGCTGCGGACGACCGTCTTGGGTGCGGGCAGTGCGAGGACAGGCTGAGCGACAGGTGCGGCCTCGGGTGCAACCTCGGATACAGCTTCGGGAGCAGTGTAAGCTACTTCCTCGAACTCGAGAGCGGACATGTCGAACACTTCTTCGCCGATCTCGAACTTCTCGACGGGGGCCTCGGCCACGGGGGCAACGTATGCCTCTTCCTCGAAGTAAAGGGCAGACATGTCGAAGACCTCGTCACCGATCTCGAACTTCTGGACCACAGGAGCGGGTGCGACGTATGCCTCCTCCTCGAAGTAGAGGGCGGACATGTCGAAGACCTCGTCACCGATCTCGAACTTCTCGACGGGTGCAGCAGGTGCGGTATAGGGTGCCTCGACGAAGTCGATGGCAGACATGTCGAACACTTCATCGCCGATCTCGAACTTCTGTGCGACAGGAGCAGGTTCAGCAACGACCTGTTCCATGGCCTCGTGGGAGATCTCGCACTCCACACGGGAATCGTCGACTTCAAGAGTCTCCATCAGGACGGGGTCGGGTTCCTCCGCAACAGGTGCGGGGATGTTGATGACAGGGATCTCGAGGCGCTCTTCGGCAGGAGCCTCCGCTACAGTAGCGGGCTCTGCTATCACTACGTCCTCGATGACTGTGTTCACGTCTTCCGCGAGGATCTCGGGTGCGACGATGGCAGGGGTGACCTCTGCCATGTCCGCCTCGAACACAATCTGCTCGATAACGGGTTCCACCTCGATAGGTGCGGGAGCGGGTGCCGCAACGACCTTCTTCTTGATGACCGGTGTGGATGAATCGAATTTCTGGTAGGGCGGCCTCCTCAGTGCGTTGATGAAGAGGTCTGCGGGTTCTCCGGACGCGATCTTGTCCTTCCTCGACAGAGGTTCGACTATGTCATCGACCTCTACATCCGGTCTGGCGGTACCCATCATCACGGGTTCGAATACCTCATCGTGTTCGAAGTATGCCGCCTCCGAAGGCTTGGTGACAAAGATTTCTGCATGTCCTGCGCCGGTGTTGACGGACATCACATCGAAATCATCGTTGTCCAGTCCCCTAGGCGCCTCAATGGCCAAGTAACCATCGTCGGAACTTTCGTCAGCATAGTCGGAATCGACTCCGCGGAGCCTTCCTAAAAACGCCCTCGCACGAGAGCTCAAATTTTCAAGCGAGCGTGATACCCACATCTCTACATCCCATCCAAAACTACCCTAGGGATTATTAGTATAAAAGGTTAATTTGGACTGGTATGGAAGAGGTTTTTCGGAGCCTTCAAAAATATAACAAATTGATGTTAATTTTTTGAAATTGACCGATTTGGATTACTCATCCGCTGACGAATCTGACGTAGTCGGCCTTGCCGGATGCGTGGATCTCGTGGATGATGGTACGCAGTTCGTCGGCGGGACAGGAGACGATCATGACCTCAAGGCATTTACTGTTCTTGAGGTGGGAATGCAACTGGGTCTTTATGGATCCCACGTGTTTGGCTTGGATCAGACTCATCCACGGGTCCGCATGATCGCTGCGGATGGTTATGAGCACTCCCTCCACTACCCCTTCGAGATTGTCCATGTCCTGCATTTCGGTTATGGCAGAGTTTATGGCGGAACGAACGGCGTCGCTGCGGCCTTTCAGACCGTAGGTCTCCTGGATCCGATCCAATAGTTGTACGTTCTCGTCGTTCAGAGATATGCTGATGATTGCCATGGTGGAGAATCGTCGGGAAATGTTAATAACTTTGGCTTGGAAATTAATAAAATCAAGCCTGTAGAATGTCCAAATTATTAATCCAATAGGTTAAGTTTAATAACTAATGCCGATGAATCAATATGGATCAGATAATAACAGTCATCGGGTACGCGGCAGTCCTCTTGATTGTGACCGCATTCGGGTGCTACCTGCCCTTCCTCCTAAAGCGCAGCGATGCGCAGCTGCACAAACTTATCGCGTTCAGTGCAGGAGTCATGCTCGGTGTCCTCTTCATCATGCTGATGCCTGAATCCCTGCACGAGACCATCGAGGGGGGTTATAATTTCGCAACCGCTTGTTATTGGATATTGGGCGGCTTCATCCTCCTGTTCGTGATAGACTTCGTCATAAAGACCTATCTCGCATATGACGAGCACGGTGAGGATGGGCATGTTCACAGCGTTACCTCGTTCTCTGCCTTCCTGGGTCTTGCCATCCACTCGTTCTTCGATGGCCTGGCACTCGCCGCAGGTTTCACCGCAGGAGAGACCGTGGGCCTCCTCGTTCTGATAGGCATGTGCTTCCACAAGGTGGTAGTCGCATTCTCGCTTGCGTCCACCATGCTCATGTCAGAGCGCGCACCTAGCACCAAGTTCTACCTCATCGCGTTCTGTCTGATCTCCCCTCTGGCCACCGTGATATCCTTCGCGTTCCTCAACACCGGGGAACTCACCTTCACCGGACCCGCACTGTGCCTGTCCGTGGGAATATTCATGTTCGTGACCATGTGCGACATCCTGCCCGAGGCTTTCCATCACCGCGGCAAAGATCCGATGCAGATGGCTATGCTGTTGCTCGGCCTCGTGGTCGCTATCATCGTGTCGATCGTATCCGGCATGCTGATGGGAGAACACAACCACTGATCAGGCCCGATATTCCATACACCTGCAAAGGAACCTGTATGGGACCTCAGGGTTGGAATAATAATAGAGATGGGGGTAGCCTGCCACCAGGCTGCCCTCCTCGTGATAGCACCTGTAGGTCTTCCCGGAGGTCTTCACAGCCTTCCAGGCTTCACCGCAATTGGTGCTGTCCCAGTAGTGGAACTCGTGACCTCTGGCACCTTTCTCTCCGAGGATCGAATCAGGGTTCTCGGAAGAGAGGGATACATAACCGAAACGGGAGAGTTTCCCGGTATTGTGGACGTTTCCCTTCACCAGTCCGACCATCCTCCTGGTGATACCTTCGGAATCTTCCATCTCCTCATGGAGATACATGAACCCGCCGCATTCGGCAAGACAGGGCATCCCTCCTGAGACCTTTTCGAAGATGTCCTTCCTCATGGATTCGTTGGCACTGAGTGCTGCACCGTGAAGTTCTGGGTATCCGCCTGAGAAGATGACGCCCTGGATCCCGTCAGGGAGCTTGGGGTCGCGAATAGGGGAGAACCTGACGATCTCCGCACCGCATTCCTCCAGAAGTGCGACGTTATCCTCATACGTGAAACAGAAAGCATCGTCGTCGGCAAGGCCAATTCTGACCTTGCCTTCGATTCTCTTGCTCTCCGGCTTCCTGCCAGAAATGGCGGGGGCGGCGTTCGCGATCTCGATGAGGGCATCGATGTCGAGGGTGTCCTCGAGGATGTCGGCAAGCCTGTTGAGATTGTCCTTGAGCGCCACGACCTCGTCAGGAAGTATCAGTCCCAGATGTCTGCTCTCGAGGTTTATGTCCTTTAGTTTCGGGACGTATCCGATGACTTTGACACCCACTTCCTCCTCGATGGCCTTCTTGACCTCAGGGAAGACCATGGCGCTCATGTTGTTGAGGATCACGCCCTTGATATTGTTGGACCTGAACTCCTTGAAACCCTTGATCACAGGTACACAAGATATGCTGGCACCCTTACAATTGACCAGGAGGATGACAGGAGTGTCCAATTTCTGAGATACATCGTAGGAACTCCCCTCGGTGGTGGCCGCACGTTTACCGTCATAAAATCCCATCACGCCCTCGATGACCGAGATGTCGTGGGAATCGGCAGTCCTGCAGAAAAGATACTTGAGGGTGTCGTCGTCCACGAAGAAACCGTCCAGGTTCCGGGACATGGTGCCGATGACACGTGCGTGGAACATCGGATCGATGTAATCGGGGCCGCATTTGAAGGAGGATACCTTCATCTTGCGGTTCACGAGGGCCTGCAGGATACCGCAGGTAATAAGTGTCTTACCGCTGCCGCTGGCGGGAGCGGTAATCATGAAGCGGGCCAGACTCACTGGGGCTTCCCCCTGAACACTGCGATGTACACGGGGTTCTGAGCGGTCATGAGATTATAACGACCCAGATGCCTGGAATTTGAGATGTTCACACAGACGATCTCCTCCTGTTCCACGGCACATATCTTGGGTAGCTCGAGGGTCTCCGAGATGGTCTCGAGCGTGACGGAGTTCACCACGAGTCTGACGTTGGGGTTCTTCTTCAGTACCTCTGCCACGATGTCCTTCAGGTTTCCGGAGGATCCGCCCACGAAGACATGGGTGGGTGCGGGGAGGTCTTTCATCGCTTCGGGTGCGAGTCCGCGGATGACCTCCACATTGGGGGCTCCGAACTTCTTGCTGTTGACCTCGATCAGGGAAGCGGCTACCTCCTCCTTCTCGACGGCATACACCATTCCGTCCATGGCGACCAGGGCCATCTCGATGGAGACGGAACCTGTTCCTGCCCCGACGTCGTAAACCACTGAATCATGGGACAGCTTGAGCTTGGCTACGGAGAGTGCCCTGATCTCCGACTTGGTCATAGGGGCGTCTCCCCTGGTGAATTCGAAATCGGGGATACTTATCGGATTCCTCGAATCGGGTTCCGGGTTGAAGACGAGTGCAGCGCAGAGTTCTCCCAGTTCGGATGCTGCCACCTCCGCAGGAGTACCGTAGACGAACTTCTCCTCAGGATAGCCGAGGTCGCATCCCACGGCCACTTTTACCTCGGGCATCCCGTATTCGATGAGTTGGGCACACATCTCCTTCACGCCCTCCTTACCGTTCAGCAGGGAGAATACTGCGGGGTTGCATCTGACATTGCCCACGATATTGGCCATCTTGCCGTGGGCACTGATTAGCTTTACATCCTGCCACGGGACACCGGCTCTGGCACATAGGTATTGTACGGAGGAGATGCCGCAGTGGAGCCTTACATCGTACTTCTTGGGGTCGACTTTGGCAAGGATTGATTTAGCGGCGCTGTAGAAACCCACGTCGCCGGATACGAGCAAGGCTACGTTCTTGAATTCGGGATGTTCTTCGAGGTAGGGGAAGATCTTGGACGGGGCATACTCGCAGAGGGATTTCTTCCCTGCTGCCTCGGGGATCTGGATCATGCGCTCCGCACCGAGGACGAGATCCGCTTCGCGTACGGCATCCGCGGCTGCAGAGGTTATGCCGGTTCCCGGACCTACGCCGGTTCCAATGATTGAGAACACGCGGCATTCGTTCTGACTGTACGTAAAACCGAACTTCTCAGCAAGGTATTCCGCAGTCTGAGGGTAGTCCATCCCGGGATCCTCCGGAGGCCTGCCCACAAGAACGATCTTGACACCTGCACGCCTCGCAGCGTTGACCTTCTCCTCGAATCCGCCGGGAGCCCCTGAGTCTTTGGTTACGAGGTATCTTGCATTGGTCTGGAGGAGCATACCGTAATCCAGCTCCTCGCAGAACGGCCCCTGCATGGCAAAGAGGTTCTTCCCCTCGAACCCCATGGCGGCAACATCCGCGACGTTAGAGGAGGTTGACAGAACCCTGGCGAAAACCCTTTCCCTGTAGTCCGGGATCGCGGTATATTTAGCCAGTTCTTTGCTGCCGGTGGTGGCGAGGATGTTCCCTTCTGTCCCTTTCAGGAACTCCACAGCAGC
>CAMNNR010000009.1 GCA_946545675.1 uncultured Thermoplasmata archaeon
GTGGCCGGTGCGGCCATGCAGAGCATGATGAAGAACCCCCTTGCCGATCCATATACAACGGGTATCTCCTCCGGAGCATCCTTCGGTGCCACGCTGGCCATCGGACTCGGATTCATGCTGCCGGGACTGGGAGGATCGTCTGGGATCATCCTGATGGCGTTCATCTTCTCCCTCATCCCCGCGGCCGTGATCATCCTGGTCTCCTCCCTGAGACAGACCTCGGCGGCGACCATGATCCTCGCGGGTATCGCCGTGATGTACCTGTTCAACGCCATGACCACCATCATTAAACTGGGGCTCTCCGACGCGAGTCTGTCGGCGGTGTTCCAGTGGTCCGTGGGAGATCTGTCGACGTCCACGTGGGAATCCTTCCAGGTTATCGCGATCTTCGCCCTGATCGGCGGAGGGCTGCTCTTCGCCATGTCGAAGAAACTCAACATCCTGATCACCGGCGACAAGAACGCCACCGCTCTGGGTCTGAATGCCCACCACCTCAGGATCCTGCTGCTGATCATCATCTCGCTGATGGCAGCCTCCGTGGTATGTTTCACCGGAATCATTGGATTCATCGGACTAGTGGCACCCCACATCGTGAGGATATTCCTGGGTTCCGACAACAGGTACCTCATCCCCGCATCGGCTGCCTTCGGTGCCGTGCTGCTGATGATATCGGACCTGATAGCTAGAACGATAATCGCTCCGACCTTCCTGCCTGTCGGGGTCATCACCGCGTTCATCGGATGCCCGATGTTCCTGTGGCTGCTCATCAAGGCAAGGAAGAACATGTGGTGATACGGTGAAGATAGAACTGAAAGAGCTGTACTTCGGATACAATCCCTCCAACCCTGTGCTGAAGGACATCAGCCACATATTCGAGAAACCGGAATTCGTCTGCATCATGGGTCCGAACGGAGTCGGGAAATCCACCCTCATCCACTGTATCAACCGCATCCTGAAACCCACCGGGGGGTGCGTGCTGATCAACGATGTGGACACTAAGGACATGAAGCTCAAGGAGGTAAGCAGGGACATCGGTTACGTCCCCGCATCCTCCGAGGACTCCTTCCCCCTGACGGTCGTCGACACAGTCATGGTGGGCCTGCAGAACGACTTCAAGTTCGGTACCCGCAGGGAAGACCTGGAGAAGGTCTACGAGACCCTGAAGCTCATGAACATAGAGCATCTGGCTATGCGGGACTTCAACGAGCTGTCGGCGGGTCAGCACCAGAAGGTCATGCTCGCCAGGGGACTGGTCAGGTCGCCCCCTGTGGTCCTGCTCGACGAACCCACCTCGAATCTCGACATCAGGCACCAGATCCAGGTCACCAAGACCCTCTCCGAGATGCCCAAGAAGAAGAACACGATCGTCATCATGATCAGCCACGACATCAACATCACCGCCAAGTATGCGGATAAGATCCTGATGATCTCCGGCGGAGGCATCTACTCCTACGGGACCCCCAGCGAGGTTCTGACCAAGGAGGCTCTCCGCGACGTGTACGGCGTCGACGCAGACATCATCGAAGTCAACGGAAGACCGCACGTCATCCTCAACGAGGCCCTCGAAGAGGAGTGAAACAACCGCCGGGTCCTCCCGGCGGCCACTTCTCCATCCGGATTATCATTGGGTCCCGGGAGGATAATCCGAGAGCCACTTGTATAATTCGTAGAAAATCGGGAACAGTCCGCGTCACTTCTCCGCAAATAATCCTTTTCAGGCAGTACCCGGGGCCTCACGGCCCTTCCTGCCAAACAGCATCCTGAGATACATGGCCGCGGCGATCGCAGTGAGAATCGCACCGGCGAACATGCCGACCGTGTGACCCAATCCGAATCCCTGTCCTGAAGAGATGATGAAGGAAGTGACCACCAGCATCATGAACACCGCAGGCAGGGCGGTCGTCAGGGGCGAATACCTGTTAGTCGCAGTCCGATAGAGGAATACGGTGGCGGCCCGTAGCATTATGCAGGCAACGGACTGGTTGAACCAGCCGAAGTAGTTCCACAGGACTGTAAAAACAAGAAAGCACAGGAGGACGATGAACGCTGTTATCCCCAAAGTGATGAACAGACTGGTCCTGAGGTCCTGGGTTCCGTATCCTTCGGCATCCTGCACCATCATCCTCGCACATCTGAGGGCGGTGTCCCCGGATGTGACGGGGCATATGATGACACCGATTATCGCCATGACACCTCCGATACTGCCGGCTACATCGATGGACAGGTCGTAGATGACCGCGGAGGCACCGTGGGCATCGAGCGCGACGTCAATCCCTCTGTACCTCCGTAATAGGCCAGATCCGCGGAGGCCCAGATGAAGGCGATGACCGCTTCCAGGACCATGGCCCCGTAGAATATCCTGCGGCCCTCGTACTCCTCCTTCGTGCACCTCGCCACTAACGGGGACTGGCTCGCGTGGAATCCGGATATCGCTCCGCAGGCCACGGTGATGCACATGGTGAGGAAGGATAACGCGTTCACCTTCGCCGACAGCAGATCGGGGATGTTCGTGATGCTCACTTCCGCGGATACGACGTTCGATGAGATGATGACCTCCTATGATGTGAGGGAGATCTTCAGACTCTTCGGGCTAGAAGAACCGAAGAGCGGCAAGATTGTGTTGGCCTGATGTAACCTATACAATCCGCAGATTTAGGATTGATAACTGTGCTGGATATGGCGATTGCCATTTTATACTGGGGAGTGTTAGGGTAATATATGTCATCGGTCGAACTGATCACGATCGAGAACGTCACCAAAAAATTCAACGGCAAAGTCGTTTTGGATAACTTCAGCACTGTACTCAAAACCGGACAGATTACCGGTCTGATCGGCAGAAGCGGGGCTGGAAAGAGCGTTCTCCTGCACATGCTTAGAGGCAATCCCGAGTACGAACCTGATTCGGGACGTGTCATTTACCACGTGAACCGCTGTGTGAGCTGCGGGGCGCTGGGTCTGCCAATCGAAGGCACCCACTGTTCCAAATGCAAGTCGGACATGGAGAGGGTAGATGTCGACTTCTGGAACCTGAAAGAGTACCACCCCCTGAGGGAAGCCATCAGGCAGAGGATCGCAATCATGCTCCAGAGGACCTTTGCCCTCTGGGGAGACAAGACCTGTATCGAGAACGTGCTCGAGGCAATCGATGAGAACTGCTCCAACAAGGTCGAGAAGGCAATCGAACTCCTCGAGTTCGTCAACATGAGTCACAGGACCATGCACATCGCAAGGGACCTGTCCGGAGGAGAGAAGCAGAGGATCGTCATGGCCAGGCAGCTTGCGAAGGACCCGCTCTTTTTCCTCGCTGACGAGCCCACCGGTACCCTCGACCCCTACACCGCGGAGATAATCCACCAGAAGCTTGTCGAGTATGTGAGGTCTCACAACATCTGTATGATGTTCGCATCCCACTGGCCCGAGGCTATTGACAAGATGGCAGATGACGCATTCTGGCTCGACGGCGGAGTTGTCAAGATGTCCGGCGAGCCCAAAGCCATCACCTCCAAGTTCATGGAGGGATACCACTTCGACAGGAGCGAAATCGAGAACGTCGGAACCGAGATCGTCAGGCTCGAGAACGCCGAAAAGCACTTCTTCTCCGTAACCAGGGGAGTCGTCAAGGCTGTCGACGGTCTCAACTTCACAATCAACGAGAGGGAATGCTTCGCATTGGTAGGATTCTCTGGAGCCGGCAAGACCACCACTTCCAGGATGATTGCCGGTCTCTCCAACGCAACCAAAGGAAAGGTTGAGGTCAGGATTGGTGACGACTGGGTCGACATGTCCAAGGACGGTTTCGAGAACAAAGGCCGTGCGACACCCTACATCGGTGTCCTCCACCAGGAATACACCCTGTACCCCTTCGACACGGTTCTCCAGAACCTCTCCACCAGCATCGGACTCACCATGCCCGCCGAACTGGCACGCATGAAAGCCGCACAGGTGCTCGTGAGTGTCGGATTCGAGAAGAAGGATGTCAACAGGATCCTCGAATCCTACCCTGACACCCTGTCCGTCGGAGAGTGCCAGAGGATCGCATTCGCACAGGTCCTCATCAGGGAACCCAGGATCGTCATCCTCGACGAGCCCACCGGTACCATGGACCCCATCACCAAGGTCATCGTTGCCAAGTCCGTCCTCCGCGCGAGGGAGACCCTCGGCGAGACCTTCATCGTCGTCAGCCACGATATGGACTTCGTCAGGAACTGCTGCGACCGTGCGGCATTTATGAAGGACGGAAAGATCATAGACATCGGAAAGCCCGACGACATGATCGCCAAATTCGACGAACTCAAAGGCCCCATGGAATGAAGAGGGTTGGATTATGAAGCAGCAGATCGGAAGGCATCTGAGCTTCGTGGAGTGCAGAGACGCACAGGGTCTCGGAGTAGGAGGAGGACTGGCCCAGAGGGCGACCATCTCGGAGAGCGGGAAGGACGTCTGCGTGATCGCAATGGGTCCCGGCAGGAGGCACATCACCAAACCTGTCTGCGAAATCACCTACGCTCTGAGGGAGGCGGGGATCAACGCCTCCGTTCTGGTCGTGAACTCAGGATCAGGGGTTCCGACCGACGCACCTGATGTAACCACGGGTTCGAGATTCGGACTGGATCCCATCGAAGTCGAGAGAATCAGGCAGTACAAGGTGGCGTTGATTCATCTCGGCAATGTGAGGAACCACATCACATACAAGGCTAGGCTCATCCTCAGGAACGTGGACATCCCCGCGGTCGTCGTGGCACAGTGCCCGGTGGACTTCGAGGATTTCGCGGCCATCGGGGTGAAGACCCGCGACGTCATGCCTGACGAGGACAATATCGGAACCGTCGGGACCATCATGGACGTAGTCACCGGAGTCGTCAGGGGAGTGACCTGTTCCCAGGAGAAACTGGATGAGATCGCTTCCAAACTCCAGAAGATCCTGCCCAAGGAGGGCTCCGAATGAAGGTCGTAGTGAACGGCAGGGAGAAGACCCTCAAGGAGGGAGCGACCCTCAAGGATGCGGTCGCCGGCGAGAAGTTCGCCAAGGATTCCGTCATATCCGTGCACCTCTCCACCGACAAGGTGACCGAGGTTACCAACGATTTCACCATCGAGACTACCGCAGGCGAGATGGTCCTCCATCTGTACGATACTCCCGAAGCGAAACTCTTCAGGAGCATCACCAAGGACATCAAGGCTTCCAACGTCAGGTGGGCCAACAAGGAGCTCACCGCGTTCGGTTCCTTCCCTACGGACATCGAACCCGATGCCACTCCCGGCGTCTACAGGCGCTACGAGTGCTTCTTCTCCTTGGGTGGAAACGACAACCATTCCACCTACCTGATGGTGTCCAAGGACAACTTCACCAAGGCATACGGTGCGGGAACGGGGAAGATCGGAAAGATCACCGTCGGAAGGCACCTCCTCAACAAGGTCAAGGAAGGGCAGTCGATCGTGGACATCCGTCCAGTGGTCTCGGAGACCAGCCAGGACAACGTGGTCATCACCAAGGACCTGTCCTATCCTATGGCGGACGGATATACAGTCAGCACCAACATCCTCATCAAGCTCAGGCACGACTCGCCGAAGTCCGCGGAGCAGATTCTGGTGGTCGCTTCCAAAGGATACTTCAACGTATCCGAAGGGACCGGAACCTTCATGGGCTGCAAGGACGACATGGACGTCGACCTCGATGCAGAGGTCTGCGGAGTCCGCGATGTCGGCGAGGTGATGGTCCGCAACAGGGGTGTCGGAAAGGGACACATCCTGATGTACAAGGAGAGGAGGCAGCTTTCGCCCGAACTCTCCACCGCCGGAACAGTCACGAGGGGAATGGCCCTGGTCTCCAGAGCCAAGGCGGGAGACATAGTCTCCATCGAGACCGATCCCCCCAGGATCCTCTCGGTCGGAATGACCCAGAAGGCCGGGGAGGAGTTCCTCGCATCCTTCGGAATCAAGCAGATAAGGAAGGGTCAGACCACCGACGATGCGATAATCGTCGACCAGGGACCCGAGGCTACCATGGAAGCCCTCTCCAAGGGCGAAGTGGAGACCTTCGGAGTCCCCAAGGACCAGGTCTACAGGATCGCCATCACCACCGAGGACCAGGACACTATCCATTACTTCAAGAAGGTCACCGGACTGAGCCACAAGTCCATCGGACAGCTCAAGGTCCAGTTCTCCTTCCCCGGTTCGCCCATGGTCACCTTCTACGGGGACGAGGCAAGGTCCCAGAACCTGTATCCCCAGGATCCGTTCAAGAAGTGCAAGAAGGGAGAGATCGGAGTCACCAACCAGTCCCGTCCCCACCACGGTCTCATCGGAATCAGGCTGCAGGACAGCAAACAGTACGGACCCACCGGAGAGGAGGGTTACGGTACGAACATGGTCGGGAACTTCCTGGGCGATCTCGCTCAGATGGAGCTCCTCGACGATGACGAAATCATCTACATCACGGAGGCCAAACTATGAGTGAAGCAAGAATCACAAGGCTGCTTATGATCTCCCCCAACTCGATGGTCACCCCGGACCAGCTGGTCCGTGTGGTCCAGACCATGGCCCCGGAGATTAACGTCAAGGAAACCTGCTACGGCTGCCTCGCGGAATCGGACGCCAAGACCATGGCGGCCGTGATGAAGAAGGTCCGCGAACAGTACGGCAATGAGGTGTTCTCCAAAGTCAGGGGATACCCCGTGGGAGACCCCAGGAGGTGCCGCGCACAGCACGGAACCAGGCCGGGCTTCGCACAGCTCGAGGCCGAATGGGAGACCCTTCCCCTCATCCAGAGTGCACTAGACGCCATCGATGCGGGAGACACCGCCTATGTGGCACCCGTGGAGAAGAAACCCCTTCCAGTCAAAGACCTCAAACAAATCAGCGAGGCGTACAGATGAAGATATTCATAGATCCCCCTAACAGCATGATCCTCTTCGACCTGGTGGAGAGGTTCGGCCACGAACCCCTGAGTTCGATGGCTCTCATCCAGGAGAAAGTCGACAACATCGAGGTCGACATGCCGCCCATGAACGTCACCCTTGACGACGTCGTCAAAGGACTCAAGTACGCCGGAGTGGAGGTCCCTTCCGGAATCAGGGGAAGGCTGGCCATCTGGGGACCCATGATCGAGGCTGCCGATGCTGCCATCATCATCGAGAACCCCCCGTTCAGCTTCGGATGCGTCGGATGCGACCGTTCCAACGAGCTCACCAAGTACCGCATCAAGAGGCGCGGCATCCCCGCCCTCACCGTGCAGTACCCCTCCAGCGAGGAGGAGGCCAAGACCATGGTCGGACAGATCAAGGATTTCCTGGGAGGTCTGAAGGAATGACCATCAGGATCGCCCAGCTCTCCTGCGGTACCGAGTACAGCGGAGTACAGTACGAGATCGAGTCCGCAGCCCGTTCCGTCGGAGCCAAGATCGTCTACCCTGATGTCTCCTACGACCAGGTCAAGAGCGCCCTGGAACGTTTCGGATTCACCCCCAAATCGCCTCAGCTGCAGCTCATGATCGCCCGTGCGGTCAGCCTCGCCGACGGTCTCTACGAGGCCGATGCGGTATTCATCACCACCTGTTTCAGGTGTGCGGAGGCCGCCCTGGTCAGGAACGAGCTCAGGAGGTTCATCCAGGAGAACACCAGGCTCCCCGTCGTCACCTATTCCTTCACCGAGAGGCTGAAGGCATCCCAGCTCCTCACCAGGATGGAGGCTCTCGTCACCATCGTCTCGAGGAAGGAACTCCTTGCCAGGGAGAGGCAGACCGGAATCACCGCGGGTCTCGACTCCGGATCGTCCACCACCAAGTGCGTCATCATGGAGAACAACAAGATCATCGGAAAGGCATGGACTGCATCCGGAGATGTCGTCCAGTGCGCCACCGAGGTCCTGGAGGAGGCCATGAAGATGGCCGGTATCGAGTTCAAGCAGATCGAGGCCATGGGAACCACCGGATACGGAAGGTTCACCCTCGGTACCCACTTCAAGGCCAAACTCGTGCAGGAGGAGCTGACCGTCAACTCCAAGGGCGCCGTCTGGCTGGCCGACAGGCAGAGGGGAGAGGCCACCATCATCGATATCGGAGGAATGGACAACAAGGCCATCACCGTCAGGGACGGAGTCCCCGACAACTTCACCATGGGAGGAATCTGTGCCGGAGCTTCGGGACGTTTCCTCGAGATGACCGCCAGGAGGCTGAAGGTCCCCATCGGGGAACTCGGATCCTACGCAGTCAAGGGTAACTGGGTCAATGCGAAGATGAACTCCTACTGTTCCGTCTTCGGAATCCAGGACCTGGTCACCACCCTCGGTGCCGGTAAGTCCTTCGAGGACGTCGCGGCCGCAGCCTGCCACTCTGTCGCGGAGCAGGTCTACGAGCAGCAGCTCCAGGAGGTCGACGTCAGGCACCCCATCATCCAGGTTGGCGGAACCTCCCTCAACAAAGGACTCGTCAAGGCAATCGGTGAGGTCCTGGGAGAGCCCCCGATCGTCCCGCCGGATTCCCAGTACATCGGAGCCGTCGGCGGTGCCCTGCTGAGCTCCGGAGTGCTCTGAGGTGAGTACCGATGGCAGCCGAAACAGTGGTCACCGGAACCGACGAATACGGAAACGAGAGGTACAAACAGCTCTACGAGGAGCTACTCTTCGACGTCGGAAAACTGGCGGCCATAGAAAAATCATACCTGGTGCTCAAGCCCAAGGAGCCCCTCTTCATCGTATCGGTGAAGATGAAGGCCCGTCCCGCGGCCAAGAAGATCGGGGACGTGGCATCCACCAGGTCCGAGAGGGACACGATTTACGTGAGCATCTCGGACGAGATGTATGCGCCGGGGATCCTCAAGGCCCTTTGGGATACCTACGGCAGGGACAACGTCCAGCAGCTGGACAGGTTCGACATCTCCGTCAAGGGAGCCAAGAACTCATTCGAGGTCGATGCCATAGACGTGGAATCCCACGAGCACCCCGTCCAGGAGATCCTGGGTGCCCTCTACAGGGTCCTTCCCGAGGGTATAAGGAACCGCAGGACGTTCTCCGACAGCGACGTCGTCACCGTGGTGGCCACCGAGGAGATAATGAAGCCCGCCTACATCGAGGAGGCCACGATCGTTCACGAAGCCATGCAGAAGGGAGGCGAGATCAATGTATGAGGTCATAATGTACGACGGCGGAATCTACCGTTCCGACGAACTCTTCGAACTCATCGAGGATGTGGGAGGTGTGGTGCTGATGAAGAACCGCAGTTCCCAGATGCTTACCGTGACGATGTCCATTCCCTCCGAGGACAGGGAGGTCGTGGAGGCCCTCTGCAAGGACATCGGAGGACAGGTCAAGGAGGTGCCCCTCGCGGGTACCGAGATCGCCGTGGTGGGTCCCACCCTCGGCCGTCACCATATGCCCCACCCCATCTGTGATATCGCGGAGTACCTCAGGAGACTCGGTGCGGTCACCGTGGTCATGGGTATCTCCAGGGGAAGGGGGAAACTGACGTCCCAGATCAGTCTCGCTGAGACCTCTACCATCGACGAGTACGATGCATGCGTGTTCATGCTCGGCAACTTCAAATCCTGTGTGGAGACCAAGGCCGACTTGCTGGTCAACAAGATCAACATCCCCACCGTGCTGGTCTGCGGACCCAAACCCGACGGTGTCGACCACACCTGCGACGCCATCGTCCACGGTGTCGGAAGGAAGGCGTCCCGTATGAGGGAGCCTGCCGACAGGGCCAAGCTCGAGGAGATCGGAGACCGTATCGAGGAGATCCTGGCAGACAAGAAGAAGGCCCTGGAGGAGGACCCGCCGTTCGTGCACCCCTCCGAGATCAAGGCCCTGCTCGAGAACTACGAACCCATCGACATGTGTCTGAGGCCCGCACCCCTGGTCATGCACCTTGACGGCATCAGGGCCAAGATCTCCTACGAGGAGTACCACGAGGAGATCGAGAACATGGTGGTCTACGGGCGCCGTCTCGGGGATGTCTGCGAGATCACCCCTTCCAAGATCAACGACAGCAGTATGCTGATACGCATCAAGACGAGGTCCCAGGTGGCCTACGAGGATGCGCGGAAGGCAAAACAATGAGCGGGGTGAGGAAGGGGACCTACCTCCTCTTCGTCACGTTCCTGAGAAAGACAAACATCACCGTGGGGGCCCTGGGCCCTCACACCTTTTCAAGAGGCACGTACTGCTACGTGGGCAGCGCCATGGGTGGTCTCGACCAACGCCTGAGAAGACATCTGGCACATGAGAAGAACCTGAAGTGGCACATCGATTATCTCACCACCGTGTGTTCCACTTCCGAGGCATGGGAATCCTATCCCGATTTCCTGCCCGAATGCGACCTTGCCGCCTTGGCGGAGAGGTGCGGAGCGATCCCGGAGATGCCCGGTTTCGGCTGTTCGGACTGCGGGTGCAAGACCCACCTTTTCAAGGTGAACGGTACCGTGAAGAGGAAGATCATCGCCGAATCCCTTGTGAAACGTCACGACTCGTAACGTGTATGTATGCATTCGTGCATCAACTGGCATGGATTGGCTGCTGTTCGCTGTTTTGTCAGCGTTCTTTGCCGGGATAACCTCCATTCTTGCCAAGCTGGGGATCAGAGGGATTGACTCCACGGTGGTAACAGCAATCCGTACCATCGTCGTGACCCTGTTCGCCTGGCTCATGGTGTTCGTGGTCGGTTCATTCGACGGGATTTACGACATCGGCTAGAACACGCTGTTGTTCCTCATCCTGTCTGGATTCACCACCGGTGCATCCTGGCTATGTTACTTCAAGGCCCTCGAGAAAGGCGATGTGAACAAGGTCGTACCCATAGACAAATCGAGCATAGTCATTACCGTCCTGATGGCCGTAGTCCTGTTGGGAGAAGGTATCTCAGTGTGGGGCGGAGCCGGAATAGCATTCATAGCCGTGGGTACCATGGCGATGATAGAGAAGAAGGACACCGAGAATGTTCCAGGCGGGACCTGGCTCATCTATGCTGTCGGGTCTGCCGTATTCGCAGCCTTAACTTCCATCTTCGGGAAAGTGGGCATCGAGGGAGTGGAATCCACATTGGGTACTGCAATCCGTACATTGGTGGTTCTGGGTATGTCGTGGATGATGGTTCTTCTCGTGGGGAAGAAGGACGAAATAAGGGGCATCAGCAGGAAGGCCATGGGTTACGTCGTCGCTTCCGGATTCGCCACGGGGGCTTCATGGCTGTGTTTCTACCGGGCCCTGCAGACCGGCCCCGCCAGTGTGGTCGTCCCCATCGATAAGCTCAGCATCCTGGTATCGGTGATTCTCGCCTTCGTCATATTCGGGGAATGCCTGAACAGGAAGGCGGCGGCAGGTCTGGCATTGATCACCGCCGGTACCCTTATGATGCTGTTCTGAGGAAATTGTTGTCATTGTGCGGGGTTTGTACTGGCCAGCAGACCCAGGTCTTCACCAACCTTTATTAAATAAAATATACTACGCGGGAAACATATCCTACCGCTTAATATCTGGCGGAAGGAGGAAGAATAATATGGCTTGCAACAAAAACAACTGCGAACTTTCCGCTGATGTGATCAACGACCTCAAATCCGTTGTGGGTGAGGCGAACGTCAAGGTCACCGAGAGTGGGGTCACCGTTACGGTATCCAGTACCGAAGAAGTAGCCGCTATCACCAAAATCGCCAAAAAAGCCAAGGTCGTAGCAGCAATTTGTGGAAACACCCCCATCACTGTGGCATTCTCTGAGAAGATGCAGCAGATCGAGGTCGTTCCCGAGGATCTCGCTGTGAAGGCAAAGGCCGGCGCAACCTACAGCGCCATCATCGAGGCCGTCGGAGCACAGGGACTCATAGTCGGATCCCGCCCCTTCCACACCAAGAGGGTTACCGTCGGCGAGTGGGCCGGTTCCAACGCCGCAGGATACGGTACCTACAAATACGGACCCGCCAAGGACAACATTCTCAACCTCGAGGTCGTCCTCATGGACGGAACCGTCATCGAGACCGGTTACGACGACATCGGCGCATACATGTCCGCGTACAACCTCAACCAGATCTTCTCCGGAGCAGAGGGTGCACTCGGAATCATCACCTCTGTAACTCTCAAATGCTACCCCGCAGGTGTCACCAAATTCGTCACCTACGACGTCGCCGGCGGACTCAAGGAAGTGTGCCCTGCCGTCAAGGCCGTGGCCCGCCACCCCAACCTCAAACCCATCAAATTCACCATGCAGGTCGTCGAGGGCAAGACCGTCGTCTACCTCATGTACCAGGGAGACGAGAAGTTCGTCGACCAGGATGTCATCGAGACCGATGAGATCTTCGCCGCCGTCGGCGGAGTGAGGTCCGAAGAGGGAAGCATGAGCAATGCGGCCAACAAGTACAAGGTCGTCATCCCCTCCAAGAACATCTGGAAAGCGAAGGCCAAGTTCGTCTGCATCCTCGACAAGTACACCGCCCTCCTCACCACCGACAACATCGATGATTACAACTACGACCTCGCCGAGTGCGAAGGAAGGAAGGCTTGCGGATGGGCATTCGCAGAGGGCAACATCGAGAAGGTCCGCGACGAGGAGACTGCGAAGTTCATGCAGGCTCTGAAGGACTTCATCGCCAACCCTGATACTGACTCCATCGCAAAGGACGCCGACAAGCTCTCCCGCGATTTCAGCGACGAGATCAAGAACAAGCTCATCGAGGCTGTCGGAAAGGACAATGTGAACGTAGCCGGAGAGGAGAAGCTCCTCTACAGCCACGACCTCGCACCTCTGCCCAAGATGGCAGGACTCGCATTCGACAACATGCCCGACGTCGTTGTCAGGCCCAGCACCACCGCTCAGCTTTCCGCGATCATGAAGATCGCCTACAGGCACGGTGTCTGTGTCACCCCCCGCGGAAACTCCACCTGGGGTCTCGGAGGAGCACAGCCCGCCTTCGGCGGTATCGTCGTCGACTGTTCTTCCAAGATGAACAAGATCGTCGTCGATGCGAAGAACATGATCGTCAAAGTGCAGGCAGGAGCGACCTGGAAGGCCACTCTCGATGCCTGTATGAAGGAAGGATACATCGTGGGTTCCTACCCCTCCTCCTTCCCCGCAGGAACCATCGGAGCCTGGCTCGCCACCAACGGTATGGGTATCGGTTCCTTCAAGTACGGTTCCGCAAAGGACAACGTGCTCAACATGGAGGTCGTCCTCTCCAACGGTGACATCATCCACACCGGATACGACAACATGGGCGACTACAACTCCGGACTCAACCTCAACCAGTTCTTCGAGGGATCCGAGGGAACACTCGGACTGTTCGGAACCGTTACCTTCAGGATTCACCCCATGGGCGTCATCAAGCCCGTGGCGTACGAGTTCGAGCATCTGGCAGATGCCAACCCCGTCATCCAGAAGATCATCGCCCACGCAAGTGTGAAGCCCCTTCACATCGCATGGTCCGACGAGAACCACTTCGCCAACCAGAGGAGGGCCGGATGCCACGCACCCGATGTGAAGAACCTCCTCTGTGTCACCTTCCAGGGTGCCCAGAACTACGTGGACATGGAGATCGCTGAGGTGGATGCCATCGTAGCAGGAGTCGGCGGAAAGAGGATTGCAGACGAGATTGCCAGCCACGAGTGGGACGAGCGCTGCTACGAGTTCAGGGCCAGGAAGGCCGGAGTAGGAGAGATCCCCGCCGAGGTCATCGTACCTGCCAAGCGCTGGGGCGACTTCGTCGGAGAGTGCTACAAGGGCTTCGACGTCATGAAGATGGAGATGGGAGGAGTCATCGGAGTCATGGTCGACAACCAGACCACCCTGTTCATGCCCTACTACTTCAAGGACGACGAGCTCCTCACCGGAATGCTCGCATTCTCCTTCAACTTCTATCTCGGAGACAGGGCCGTCGAGTACGGCGGAAGGACCACCGGATTCGGTATCTTCTTCGCATGGAACCTCGACAACGTCCACGACGCCAACACCGTTGCCCTCATGAGGGACATCAAGACCTTCATGGATCCCCACGACGTCATGAACCCCGGACACGTCGTCTGCGGAATGACCAAGTTCGGAGTCAACATGAGCCACGGACTCATGGGCCTCGGAAGCAAGCTCATGCAGATGGCCAAGAAGATCATGCCCGAGGACCACACCTTCTCCAACAACCTGGAGAGGTTCAAGTTCTCCGCTTACACCGAGATCAAGGCAGAGGACAGGAAGCACGTCCTCGGCCGCGGTTACGAGTGAAACTGTTCAAATTGCACCGGGGTCCACCCCGGTGCAAACCCTTCTTTTTCAAAAGTGCCAGACTACGAAAAGGTCTGTCCATTCGTCAATAGAGGTCAGGTTTTCCGGTCGCCTTGACGGTGATCTCCGCTCCGCGGAAGTACCTCTTGTCTTCCGAGACGACGAGTTCGTTCTTCTCGACGAACACTTCCACGACGGGGTTCTTGGCGCCTGCGGACAATGCGGCATCCTTTGCCATCCTGATGCCTTCCTTCTCGGCGAATTCGAGGGCCTCCTTGCTCCAGGAGAACGTCCTTATCTCCTCACCGGTGAACACATCGCATTCCGGTTCCTCCTGATATTCGGGACCGGTGGCACGTACTGTAATGACCACGGTCTCGCATACGCATCCTGTTATCGCACCAATTGCATTGCCGATGTGGGAATTCTCAGGCAATAGCAGGCGGGTGTGGAGCATCTCTGCGACCGCCGGGAGCCAAGCCCCCACCGGCGCACCGATGCCTATGATCGGATCCTTCAGATTGAATGATATCGAATAATCTGGGTCATTCCCATTCAGTACGCGGTCCAGAAGTTCCTCTTCGGATTGGACGAGGGCATCGCGGCGGGAACTGTCCAGGAGGATCTTCTCCATTGTGCATGCAGCAATCTTCTTCACGATGAGGCTTTTGGTCTCCGAGATGAACGAATCCATTGACCTCCCGCATTTCCTGGCCAGATACTCCACGGCAATCCTGGAGGATTCGGAGTCATAGCAGGTATAGCTCCCTTCCGCGTGGAGGATGTCTGTGGGGGTCACACCGATTCTCATGATGTACCCTCTGCTCTCCATATCGGATGCGGAGATGGAATGTGCGGGAACACCAAGCATTTCCGCAGCATCGGTGAGCCTGAGCGGTTTCTTCTTCAATGCCGTCAGGAATTTACGGTCGATGGATGACAGATTCTCCCTTTCCCTGACATGTGCCAGGGTGAAGAATTCAGTATCCTGAAGTACGTCACAGAGTTCGTAATCCTCCGCCGAACGGTCATCGGTGAGGTCTGCCAGGGAGCATATCGTTCTCTTGACGGAAGGCCATCTGCTGGCCGCTATGCACAGGGGAATCACCCTCACGGGGGACAGGAGTATGTCCTTCCCGTTTACCACGATGCGGCTGTCGCCCCCAAGCCCATACGTGGCTATGTCAGCGGCCATCACCCTGGTACGCTTACCTCCTATATTCGCACCCTCTGGCTCTATACGGGGGAACCCGTTCTTCAGTATCCCGATATCCGAGGTCGTGCCCCCGATATCGATCACCACTGCATCGTCCTCGCCGGTGAGGGACTTGGCACCCATGAGGCTCGATGCGGGCCCGGAGAGGATGGTCTCCACCGGTTTCCTCATGGCGGTGGTGTCCTTCATCAGGGCACCGTCCCCTTTGACCATCATCAGCGGGGAATCCACCCCCAGTTCGTTCATGATCGCTTTTACCGAGCGGAGCAGTTCTTCGATGACGGGGATGAGACGGGCATTCATTACCGCAGTGGTGGTGCGCTGTTCGAATCCGAGTTTGGAAGTCAGGTCGTGAGCGCATACGACCGGGACATCCAGGATCTTCTTCGCGAGTGTCTCCACACGGTTCTCGTGCGAAGGGTTGCGGACGCTCACATAACCGGAAATGGCCAGGGCATCGATCTTCCCCTTCATGCCGTTCAGTGCGGACTTGACGGCCCTTACGTCAAGCGGGACTTCTTCCTTCCCGCTCATACTGAATCTCCCGTCCACCACGGCATAGTGTTCGGGTTTGGATACGCGGACGTAGTCGGTGCCGATGCATATGAGTCCGACCCTGCACCCTTTGTTCTCTACCACGGAGTTGGTGGCGAGGGTGGAAGAAAGCGAGGTAAGGCGGACTTCGGAGAGTAGACTGCGGTCCAGACCCTCGAGGGAATTCCTGATACCGATGGTAAGGTCCTCGCGGGTGGTGAGTGCCTTGTTGCCGCACACGACCTTCCCCGATTCCAGATCGACTATCACGGTGTCGGTGTAGGTCCCGCCTGCATCTATCCCGAGTCCGTAGATCATTGTATCATAACAGTTTCAGGATATCCGCGACACTCGGAAGGAGGAAGATATCCTCCCCGGCCGCTGCCTTCCATGCGGCCTCATCGGTGTGGCCGGAGGTGACCCCGATGAATTGCGAACCGGCGTTGACAGCTGTCAGCCAATCCGCGGTTCCGTCCCCTACAAAGAGGACTTCGTCACACTTGACTCCAATCTGCTGGCACATGTGCTCCATGGCCTTCGCGCTGGGTTTGGCCTCGGCTCTGGGATAATCGTCACGGGCAACAAGTCCGTCGAACAGATCGAGGATGCCCGATTTTCCCATGATGAGTTCCGCATACTCCCTTCCGCCCCTGGTCAGTATGGCGACCTTGTAGCCCCTGGATTTCAGTTCGTTAATGAGATCCACCGCACCGGGGAAGGGTTTGGCGATGTCAGCGTGCTCGCACTCCACGGCGGTGGCACGGTCGTTGATCCTTTTCTCAAGACCCGTGAGCACTTCGGGTTTGTTCTCCTTCAGCCACGCCAGTCCGTGAGACATAGCGTCGATGGCCCGGTCCTGTTCGATGACTTCTTCGGGTACGCCTTGGAAAACGAACTCATCCTCTACGATGCGTGCGAGCTTGACGTAGTCCACCTTGGTGTCCATGATGGTCCCGTCCATATCGAATCCCACTGCTTTTATCCGAGGGTCTAATGCCATGCCCAGAGATAGGTCTGATGGCATAAAAAGACCCCCTCGGATTACCCCGAGGGGAAGTGTCAATTCAGAGTAGTAGCCCCCCTTCTGTTTCAGACAGCATTCAACTGACGCACTCTACCCGCCGGTCGCAGGCATCTCATCCCGGCTGTGTGAGCTTGCTCC
>CAMNNR010000010.1 GCA_946545675.1 uncultured Thermoplasmata archaeon
CCGATCATGAAGTTGTCGTCGGTGATGGTCACCGAGACGTTTGCACCGGTGAGGCTGGTGATGCGGTATGCGTATCCCCTGGACAGGGCGTCGTTCACGCGCCTTCCGAAGGGATAGTGGAAGATGATCCTCTGGTTGCCGGAGGGGTCGATATACTCCTCGATGGCGAGACGGTCGATGTCTGGGATGAACCCCGCAACGGCCGCCTGTTCGCTGAAATAGGATACCAACGAACGTGCCGAACCTGTGTCGATATCGAACTCCTGGGACAGTTTGTCGAGACGATCGGGAGAGTCGTCCTTGATGATGGCTGCCATCTCCTTCCTGAACCTCGCCACGTCCATGGAGAGGTCGAACGAACGGGGCAGCATCTCTCCTGCCCATGAGGGGACGGTGGGCTTCCTGCCGTTGGCCTCCTTGACGAAAGCGGTCATTCCCTTGGAGCGTACGAACTCCAGACTCCTTCCGCCCAGGACGAAGACGTCACCGGGGGACAGCCTCTCCACGAACTTCTCGGAGAGTTCTCCGGCCACGGAACCGTAGCTGGTGATTACACGGTAGTTTGCCTCCTCGGGGATGGTACCCAGGTTCATGAAGTAGATCATGCGGGCACCCTTCTTCTTCCCGAACTGGTTGTTGTCAGTATCGTACCAGATCTTGGAGTACACTCCCTCGTGTTCCTCCTTGCTTCCGAGATACGAAAGCACATTCAGGAACTTCTCGTGCGGGAGGCGATGATAACAATAGGAGGAGCGTACGACGTTGTAAGCCTCCTCCACGTCCCAGCGCTTGTCGATACTCATTCCGACGATGGCCTGGGACAATACGTCTAGGCAGTTCTCGGGGATGCCCACGCGGTCGATATCGCTGCGGTGGGCGGCCCTGCACATGACCGCGCACTCGGAGAGGTCGTCGGGATCGAACACTATGAGCCTTCCCTTGGCGATCTTTCCGAAACTGTGTCCGCTCCTTCCGATCCTCTGCAGACCCTTGGCCACGGACTTGGGGGAACCAATCTGACACACCAGGTCGACCGAACCGATATCGATTCCGAGCTCCAACGAAGTGGAGGATACGACGCACTTGATCTCGCCGTTCTTCAGACGTTCCTCCACATCAAGACGGGTCTCCTTTCCGAGGGAGCTGTGGTGGACCTCGATGTTCTCCAGTCCCCTCTCCTTGAGCTTGTATACGACAGCCTCGGCTCCGGAACGGGTGTTGGTGAAAATGAGGGTGGTCTCGTGCGCGTCCACCAGTTCCTTGAGGCGGTCGTACATCATCGAACTGACCACGTCTGTAGGCAGAGCAGTCATATCGTCCGTAGGACAGATCACCTTCAAGTCCAGGACCTTCTTGGAACTCGATTGAATCAGGACGACGTCCCTCTCCGTACCGTCAGGATTGAAACCTACCAGGTACCTGGCGACCTCCTCGATGGGGGCCACGGTGGCGGAGAGACCGATCCTGGTGAAATCATGCTCCACATACGAACGAAGCATCTCCAGGGTAAGCGAGAGGAAGGCACCCCTCTTCGAATCGCAGATGTCGTGGATCTCGTCGAGGATCACCCACTCGATGTTCTTCAGGTTCTCCTTGAATTTGGGGGAGGCCAGAAGCAGTGCCATGGACTCCGGGGTGGTTATGAGGATATGCGGCGGGTGGCGGACCATCTTCTGCCTCTCGTTCTGCGGGGTGTCCCCGGAACGGACGGCCACACGGATGTCTGGCACATCCATACCGTCGCGGGCAGCCAATTCCTTCATCTGCTGAAGGGGGTCGCTGAGATTGCGCTTGACATCGTTGGCGAGGGCCTTCAGGGGCGAGATGTAGATACAGTAGATCCTCTCCTCGAGGATGCCTTCAGAAGAATACTTGATGAGCTGGTTGAGGATGCTTGTGAAGGCGGTGAGAGTCTTACCGGACCCTGTAGGCGAAGAAATCAGAACGCTCTTCCTGTCATGGATGACGGGAATGGCCATTGATTGGGGTTCGGTCAGCGAATCGAAACGCTCGTGGAACCATTTGGAAACCAGGGGTTCCATGAGACTGAGGACCTCTTCGGTCGAGTGTACTTTGTCTATTCTCTGCATTCTCACCAGCCCAGTGTGGAATCGAAACACCTAACCCTAAGGAATATATCTACTTTGGCGCAATTGGCGGAGTTGACTTACACAGAACGACAAATCGTCCTAAGGTAAAGCACACGTTCGGCCGCTCAACGATATCTTAAATTATGGCAGACTGCAATACAGCCTCTGATGCACGGGAAACTAGTTGCTATCCTATTGGCCGCGATGATGTTCGTATCGACGGCTGTCGTCTTTTCGGATAGCAACAGTTCTGACGCGGTAGATCCCACATACACCTTCGTAGGGTACGTTTCGAACGAGGCCGGTGCAGCACTCGTTTCGAAGACTGTCGTGATTGACAATGCCACCACCATCCTTGGACAGGGAACTACCGATTCCACAGGGAAATTCAGCATCGAAGTAACGACTTCAGATACCAGTAACCTTCGCATCAGGATTGTATACGAAGGAACTGCCGGGCAAGCGGGGGAAGTCAACTACAAGATCGTCAATGCACCCGAAGGTATCGAATGGATGAGCACCCCGGGAGATGACCATACTGTATTATCTTTGGATCTTTCCAAATTCACTCCAGTCGGCGACACATACACCCTTTCCTCCAGCATCGGACACGCTATCCAGGTAGCAAACGCCACATCTACCGTTACAATCCATGTTGTCGGGAAGGACGGCAAGGAACTGAACGGCGCAAAGATAAGTCTCTACGACGATAAAAAAATCGTTGCCAGCGGGATATCTGATTACAACGGCCACTGCGAACTCAGTTCCACTATAAATTACGACACCTACAGACTTGTCATCAAGTGTAACGGTTACAAAGATTATGAGTCAAGCCTCGTGGTTAACGAATCGCAGATTTACCCTGAGATAACCCTCACTGAAAAACAGGCACCGACCTTCCTCGGAATGACCACTTACCATATCCTCATGCTCTTCGGAGTCATCCTGGGACTTGCACTGGTAGTGATTTCTTACATACTGGTTGCCCGTAACTGGAAGGGAATGCAGGAAGACTGAGTCACTGCTTGCTGAGGTTCTCGGCGACCTTCTCGCGTACCTTATCGTAGAGGCTGTTGCCTTCCGAATCGATGGCGACAACGAGAGGTCCGAGCGAACGGGTCTCAAAGTGCCAGAGCGCCTCCGGCATACCAAGATCTGCCCAGTCGCGTCCGGTGACCCTAGAGAGTCCTTCCGCATAGGAAACCGCTGCACCTCCTGTAGCTGCCAGATAAACGCAGCCGACCTCCTTCATGGCCTCGGCCACTTCCCTGGACATGCCCCCCTTGCCGATGATTGCACGGATCTTAAACTCACGTATGAAACGTGGTTCCAGAGTATTCATCCTGGCACTGGTCGTGGGGCCAGCAGCGACGACACTCCATTTACCTTCCTTGTCCTCGACCATGATGGGTCCGCAGTGGTAGAGCACCGCTTCCTTAAGACATTGGGGAACTTCCTTGCCCTCATCAAGGTACTCGAGTGCACGAATGTGGACTTCGTCCCTCCCGGTGTACACAGGACCGGTGATACTGACGATATCTCCGAGTTTCAGTGAACGCACGGACTTTTCATCGAGAGGGGAATAGAGCGTTTTCATAGTCTGACCCCCTGAGAATAGACGATGTCACTGTCGGTGATGCGCGCGACCGCCCTCCTGGTCGCCCAGCAGCCGATATTGACCGCTACCGGAAGACTCGCTATATGACAGTAGGCTTTCCTTACCTTGACGCCGAGTACGGTGGTGTCTCCACCAAGACCCATCGGACCGAGTCCGCTGGAATTGATTTTCACGAAGAGCTCCTCTTCCAAAGCCTGGATCTCGGGGTCTGGATCCTCCATGTCCAGAGGCTCCATCAGGGCCCTCTTCGCCATGGCGACGCACTCATCGGCGGTACCGCCGATACCGACTCCGACGATTCCGGGAGGACAGGGACGCCCTCCGGCATCGATGACCGAGTCGATGATGAACTTCTTGACTCCCTCCATTCCGTCAGAGGGGTTGAGCATCTTGAGCTTGGTCATATTCTCGGAACCTGCCCCCTTGAGCATGACGGAGATCTCGGTGAAATCGTCGTCGGTAGGAATGTAATGGATACAGGGCATACCAAGACCGAGGTTGTTACCGCTGTTGACACGGATGATGGGATCGACGGTGTTGGGGCGCATGGGGACTGATTTCGTGCAGTTCTCCACCGCCTGAGTGATGTCCTTGGCAATGGACGAATCGAACTTCCCGCGTACATAGAATATCGGGATTCCGGTATCCTGGCACATGGGCTTGTACATATGCTCGGCCTTGCGGACGTTCTCGAGGATCGCTCCGAGCTGGGCCTGTGCGGTAGGATTGGTCTCCCATCCTGCGGCTGCCTCGAGAGCCCATCCGATGTCCTCGGGGATCTTGGTGTTCGCCACGCGCAGGAGGTTCTCGATGATCTTTTCGGTTGGTTCGGGTAATTTTACGACCATGCTATCACTGGGGGACATAGTAGAGGATCCCGTCGATCCTCGCGAATTTGACTGTTTCACCGATGTCGGCATCTTTGGGGACCAGCAGGTCCTTCATCGAATAATTGGTGGGGTCCATGATCTGGACTTCTCCATAGGATTTCGAGATCACATCAGCGACCTCGAGTTCTGAGGATTTGAGATATACCTTCAGTTCCGGCATGTTGGCGCGTCTGACCGGGGTCTCCTGGAAGTTTGTGAGGGACCTCAGTTTCCCTCCGGAATTGGATATGCGGATCAACTGGTAGTATTTCTTGCCGTAACGCACGATGTCACCCAGGTGGAACTCGGGCAGACGGACCAGGTAAGATACCCTGTACATCTCGATTCCGTCACGGGTCTGACCCACGAGTTTGGAGGACTCGTCGGTCTCCGCACAATACTGATCTCCGAGGAGCTTCACCAGCTCCCTTCCAAGGGCGATCATGGAAAGGTACACGTCCACTCCGCCGGGGACTATCTCCATCTTGGTGATGAAGGCGTTCGGGTTGGTCGTCGCGGTATAATCCACGAAATCCTCGATCTTCTTGAGGACCTCGTCCTGCAAAGCAGGGGAAAGGGTCTTCTCGGAAGTACGGACCTGGAGGATTGCCTCGTAATAGTTCCCGGTACGTCTGGAACATATCTTGCAGACGGTGTTCTTGATGCGCACGATGGTGGAGGCCACCGCATCGGTCTCGAAATCGGAGATGGCTACCTTGCACTGCAAAGTCACCGCGTAGTTGTAATTGTCGCGGGGCTCGATCACAGCGTTGACCTTCACTACCTTTCCCTCCCTGATGCATGTGAGGGCCGATTTGGCTGCGAGGGCGATGGCCTTCTCAGAAGCCATGGACTGGTATTCTCCGTGCCACAGGAACTGCCCGCAGCTGGTGCACACTGAGAGGTCGACGTGATCGGGCAGACTGACGAGGGTACGGTCCTTCAGGAAACACTCCATGCAAAGACCGTTGACGAGCTGGTTCGTGTTGATACCGCACTCCACGCAGAACCCGTTCACATCCTCACCGCCTGGACATGTTTGACATCGCCGATGACCATGACGCTGTCCTCGGAGACTATGCCTTCGTTGATCGCGAGTTCCACGGCGCGGTTGCCCACGATGTTGAGGATGGTGAAGCTGCCGATGTTGATGCGGACGAACTCCTCTTCGACCAGGTCCCCCCCGTAGAATCCTTCGCTCACGGAGATCTTGGCCTTCTCGCCCCTGAATGTCTGTCCCAAGATCTCCTCGTCGCATATCGCGATGATCATCTCGCTGGGATGTTTGTGCACTTTGAAGTAGAAACGGGCCATGTGTCACACCTTCTTGTAACGGTCGGTCGCAGGGGAATATATCATGCCGTTAGCGGTCATCTTCCTGAGCATGGTCTTGAGCTCTGCCTCGGTGAACCCTTCCTCGGCGGCCAGAGGAAGGAGGTCGTCGTAGAGCATACCCTCCTTGTCAGGACAGGAACTAATTATACCCAGGAGCAGACCGTTGTTCTTGCGCTGCCTGCTTGATTGGGAACTTATGATCCTATCGACATCGTAGTTCCCTCCCTTGTCTCCGGCCATCTTGGACAGATAGTATTCGACGAGATCGATTGCACGCCTCGCATCCTCTTCGTCCACGAAGTGGCTGAGCCTCATCTTCGCAGATGCTTCGGAGAGACGCACGTATGCCTCGAGCTGCCTGGCGGTGATGGGGATCGTCTTCTTGTCCTTTCCGGACATCCTTATGGCCATATAGGCCTCCTCGATCATTTTAGAGGCCTTGACGGTCATGACAGGGGTGATACGCTTGGAATATGCCACGTATTTCCTCAGGAACTCGATGTCATAGTAAGGTTTGATATTCGAAGTCTGGTCCCTGATTTCTTTCAGATCGACGCCGTCGAGGACCTCCTGGTCCTTGTACTGCAGTGCCTGACCGCGACGGTGGACCTTGAGAATGAACTCGGTGATCTTACGGTCACGGTCCTCGTCAGGGATATCGGTGAGTACGAAGATGAGATCGAAACGGGAGATGAGTGCGGGGGGCAGGTTGATCTGATCCGAGAGGTTCTCGGATTCGGTGTCGAAACGTCCCTCCTTGGGGTTGGCGGCTGCCAGAAGCGAACATCTGCACTGCAGTGTGGCGGTGATTCCCGCTTTGGCGACCGAGATCTTCTGCGATTCCATGGCCTCGTGCAGTGACGATGTATCCTGCACGGTCATCTTATCCAATTCGTCGATGCAGGCCAGACCCTTGTCGGCAAGGACCAGGGCACCGGCTTCGAGGGTGTAGCCCTCCCCGCCGAAATCGTCCTTGACGGCAGCGGCGGTGAGACCTGCCGCGGATGCTGATTTTCCGGATGCGAAGATACCTCTGGGGGCGAGTGCGCTCATATAACGGAGCAGCTGGGACTTTGCGACACCGGGGTCTCCGATCAGGAGGATATGGGTGTCACCCCTGATGGTGGTACCGTCGTCCATGACCTTGTGGCTGCCTCCGAACAGCTGCAACGCGATGGCGCGTTTCACTTCGTCCAGACCGTAGATGGTGGGGGCGATGGATTTCACGATGTGCTCGAAGAGCAGGGGATCGTGGGAGGCTTCGATAATCTTCCTCTCGTCCTCCTCGGAAATCACGATCTCATCATACTCGTGCTGTTCGAATTCGATGGAGATGATGTCGAGATAGATCTCGAAGATGGTAGTCTTGTCGCGCTCGGCCTTCTCGACCGGTCTGACGATGGCATTGAGTGTAATCCTGTTACCTGCGGTGAGGATGCCTGGGAGATCGTCTTCCACGAAACCGGAGATCTTCTCGGGCTGCTGTCCTCCCCTGAGACCTTCGGGACTCTCCTGGATTTCCACCTTCTGGGTATTTACAAAACGACAATTCTTGTTATCGAGGATGAAACGGTTGGCCTGCTTGTTACAGCTGCCGTTAGGGTTGGGACACATGAGGGGTTCGCGGAGGAACATCCCCGACTGATTCTCCCATACCTCTGCGCCGCAGCGGGAACATACGAACCTCGCACGGGTCATGCGGGGTTTGACAGCGGACACCTTCTTGGCGAGTCCTGCCACTGCCACGAGTTTTCCGAGGTGGGTCTCCCTCAGTTTGCGGATGTCAACCAGCGAATCGGGGGGAAGTCCGATGATCCTGAGGTTGACGAGGTTGCTGGGATCCCATCCGGAAGGCATGAGGGAGGTTATGACTGAACGTCCGATGTCCAGACAGAAATCGGGGTTCTCGAGGATGAACATGGCCAGATCGGTGTTGTAGGTGTCGATATCGGCGTATTTGACCATCAGACTGCGCTTATCAGGATAGCTGTCAGCGATCTCCTGGATGTTCGTATGGTATTTGTCCTGGAAGATCTCCTCCCAGGCCTCCCTCACCTCGTCCTCTTGAAATGAAATCATGCCCTCACCTCGTCCAATTTAGAACGGCATTCGTCATCGACCCACCAAATCCATCCGCCGTTCTCGAATGAGATCTTGCCTTTCACAAGGCCTTCCTTCTTGTATTTGTTGAGGGTCTTCGCAAGGTCGTCAGGACACTTGTAACTGAAGGCTTCCTCCAGCCTAGCGGCTGCTTCCGCGGTGGTGATGCGGTCATCGCCGAAGGCTTTCCAAATCATCGGGAGAAGGTCGTCCGACATAGCGAACAGAGAACATGCGGGTTTCGAAAATAAAACTTACTACTGCGTGCACGCGCGCACATAATTGTGGTGCAAAATGCGAAAAACGAAAAGATTCCGTGAAGAATTTAGATGAAATCTGAATGCTGGCACATTCATTCTTGATCTTCACCAACTTCGGGATGGCGGGGACGGGAAACCGACTCGATATAATCGTTCTGAATCCTTTCGATCTCGGCACCGTCCTTCGCTGCACGGTACTCGTCCAACAGCGCCTTGTTCATGGTCACGAAGGTCTGCGCCCAGTTGAAACGGGGCATGAAGAGTTCGGCCTGTTCATCCTGCCCGAGCACCAGCAGGGCGGCCAACACGGCCTCCGCACTGTTGAGCCTCCACGGCTTACCGAAGTTGATGGGGTTGGCGGCCACGAAATACGGGAGCTTCCTCGCCTTCTCCCCGCGGATGTGCGGGCATTCGTCGATGTGTGCCCAAGTGAGGTCGAGGACCACGATTCCGCGGTGAGCGTATTTCAGATCGGCAGGACTCAGCGTCTCCTTGCCGAAAGGCGACAGCACGATGCAACCCGGCGGTATCCTGTTCAGGGGAAGTTCCTTGGCCAGTCCGAACTTCTCCATACGTTTGGAAGTGCACTTCTTGGGGTCGCACTGATCCTTGTCGTAGACGATGATCGGGATCATGCAACGACCAAACTTGAGAGCTTCTCGGGGTCAGCGAGGTTCTCCTTGACCCATTCGCGGACACGGTCCGCCATGTCACAGAAGCACTTGTCCAGTTCCACATCGTCTGTGGCTGTGAACTCGCTGCGGGTCCCCATGTCGGCCAGGATCTGTTTGCCTCCCCAAGGGGAATCGGCATGGAGATCGTCGAAGATCCCTTTCTCGGTCCAGATTATGAAATCGTATTCGGCATCCTCAGGCAGATGCTTGGTGTCCTTGAAATCCTTGGAGACCATGTTGCGGAGGTCGTCTCCCCTGCGATACATGGCGGAGAGCAGGTCGCAATCGATGATGTCCTTCGTTGGTCCGGCGCTGTATGCCTCGTACATATCGGAATACAGCTGCTTGGTGTAGAACTCAGCGAGCTGCGAGGATGCGTTGTTCTGACTATCCACGAAAAGGATGCGGACTTTCTTCGCAACCTTGGATTTCTTCATAATGGCCATGCGTTCGCATGGTCTTGCCAATCATAAACTTTTGTGGGAGAACAACTACGCGCCGACAACTGTTTTATGCAAGCATCCGATTGTCATATGCTGCGATGATGAAGATTTTTTCGAGCTGATCACTGATGAGTGACGGGCGAGCTGAGCGGCATATCTCAAACTCAGATTCAGAGAGATGTTGTATGAAGTGCAGTCCCCTTGAGCCACCGGGAAAGACCCGGCTCAGCCCAACAGCTTCAGCATCCTTCCGAATGCGGCTGACGACGCTACCTGAATGGAGGTGGCACCGCACAGCATCCCCGCATCCCCGTCCTTCATGCCGACCTTTTCGCGAGCTCAGATAGGTCGGGGCACCCCAACTGCACCACGTCATAATCTGTTCATTTTCGGATAGTTTCAAAGGGACAAAGGCCCACTCATCTTCAAATATCTCGGATTGTCTACGATGAAACATGGATCCCGTTTTACAGGTTGCCCTGGACATGATGCAGTTGAAACGCAGTATAGGTATTGCGAAAGAAGCTGTCGAAGGCGGGGCTGACTGGGTCGAAGTAGGTACCCCCCTCATCAAGAGCGAGGGCGCCGAGGCGGTGCGTACAATCAGGAAGACATTCCCCGGTCACAAGATCATAGCAGATACGAAGACCATGGATACTGGGGCCTTTGAGGTCGAGATTATGGCCAAGGCAGGTGCCGATATCGTTACCGTTCTCGGCCTTGCCGACGATGCTACCATTTCCGAAGCTGTCCAATCCGGGAGGAAATACGGTGCCGAGGTCATGGTGGACATGATCAATGTTCCAGACAAGGTGAAACGTGCCAAAGAGATAGATAAACTGGGCGTAGGTTACATCTGCCTCCACATGGGTATCGACTCACAGATGAGGGGCGAGGATGCCCCCGTAGACATACTCAGGAAGATCGTGTCCGAGGTCAGTACCCCTGTGGCAGTCGCCGGCGGCATAACCGCTGAAACCGCCAAAGAATACGTCGAAGCAGGTGCTTACGACATCATCGTGGGCGGAGGTATCACAAAGACCGATGATATCAAATCCGCAGCGGCAAACCTCAAGAAGGCCATGAAAGGCGCCAAAGTGGATACAATCGTAGCGAAGAAATACACCGAGGATGACCTGTTCGAGGCATTCTCCAAAGTATCCACCTGCAACATCTCGGATGCATACCATAAGAAAGGAGTGATCTTCGGTCTCCACCCCTACATCAAACACGGTGCGAGACTGGTCGGCCGTGCACTGACCGTGCAGACCTGTAACGGCGACTGGGCGAAACCCGTGGAGGCCATCGACCGTGCAAAACCAGGCGATGTCATAGTCATCGATGTGGGCGGCGCACCTATGGCCGTATGGGGCGAACTGGCAGCCAACTCCGCTCAGATGATGGGTGTCAGGGGAGTGGTCATCGACGGTGCCATAAGGGACATCGACGACATCCAGGATCTGGACTTCCCCGCTTTCGCGAGGACCGCGGTACCGTGTGCCGGAGAAGCGAAAGGATACGGCGGAATCGGAATGGAGATCACCGTTGGCGGACAGAGGGTCCGCACCGGCGACTGGATCATCGGCGACGAGAGCGGACTCATCGTCGTTCCCAAAGAAGAGGCCGTCGAGGTCGCCAACCGGGCGCTTGACGTCCACGAACACGAGACCCGCACCCGTGCTGAGATCAGAAGGGGATCCACCCTCTCGAAGGTCAACGAGATCAGCAAGTGGGAACCCGTTCAATAAACGTGAAAACCTCCAGTGGGCCCGACGGCTCACTGGAAGGAAAGTTTTGACCTGGAAGAATCCTCGGAGGGCTCGTATTCCGGGACTTCGTTGGTCTTCATCTTCTCGGCAAGGATCCTTAGGCGCCTGACACGCTCCTCGGTGGAAGGGTGGGTGCTGAAGAGTCCTCTGAACATGCCTTTGCGGATGGGGTTGCTGATCCACATATCCGCACGCGCGGTGTCGGAATAGTTATTGCTGGGGCTGGCACATCCGCCTTCGAGACGCATGAGTGCGCTGGCGAGCTGAAGGGGCTTACCGGTGATCCTGGCACCGGTCTCGTCGGCGAGATACTCCCTGTTCCTGGATACCGCCAGCTGCATGATCAGAGCAGCGATGGGGACGAAAATCATACAGGCCACACCGACTGCGAGCATGGCCGCATTGTTCTCCCTGCGGTCGCTGAAGAGCGCATAATAGAACACCATCCTCGATGCGTAGGTGAGCACGGATGCGATGGTGGACGCCACCGACATGACGAGTATGTCGCGGTTCTTGATGTGGGACATCTCGTGACCGATGACCGCTTCCAGCTCGTCGTCGCTCAGGAGATTCAATATCCCGCGGGTCGCCACGACAGCGGAATTGCTAGGGTTCCTGCCGGTCGCGAAGGCGTTTGGCATGGCGAACTCGCTGACACCGACCTCTGGCATAGGCAGTCCTGCTTTCTCCGCTACCCTCCTGACAGTATTGTAAAGTCTGGGTTCCTCGTATTCATCGACCAGATGGACCCTGTTGGCACGGAGCGCACTGGACTTCGAAAACCAGTATGAGTAGAAACTCAAAAGCAGGGACACGATGAGCATGGCTGTAAGGCCTGCGTAACCGTATCCGAATATCCAACCGATGAGGAATCCGATCCCCATCAGGAAGAGTGTCAAAACCAAGAACGCACCGAGTGTCCTGAACTGCCACATCAACCTCATGATATCTCCTCGACTGTTCACCTGTACCGATCAGAATACTTTAAAGGTAATGGACTGCCCCGCATAGAAATCGTTTACACCCTTAAGACCCAGAGTGGCCCTCAGGCGCCCTATGCCTACCAATCCCGTGCAATGGTTGAGGTACAGCTGCCTGCATCCCACTGTCTGAAGGTATTCAGCATAGAGGTCTGCCAGTCTGTCTTTCTTCCCGCCGAGGTGCAGGCCCCCGATGACCGCCATCGGATATGCTCCGAAACGGTCCTTTACCGCCTCGAATACATTATCCAGACCGCAGTGGCAGCATCCGGACATCAGGACCGGGCCGTTCTTGGATTTCAACACCAGAAAGATCTCCTCCGCCTCCGAATCATGGAAACGGACGGGCTTGGTGATGAAGAGATGCTCGCTGAGCTGCACCCATTCGGTGACATCCCTGCGCTCGATCTTGCCTGTGGCTTCCTCTTTGAAACTCATCCCGGTCGAACCGAGGAGCTTCTTCTCACCCCAGGCGGAAACAGGTGCATAAAGGTCGATTTTTTCCTCTCTGGCACGTGTGATTGCGGGCAGTGCGCCCCAATGGTCGACATGACCGTGGGAGACCACCACACGGTCGATGTCCTCCGCCTCGATTCCGGCGACATACAGATTGTTCAATAGATAACGCTCCCTGCGCCCGGTACCGAAGAGCGTGCGCTCCCCGTCCGCTTCAACCAGGAGCGAGAAGCCTACGGCACCGATATACGTGGTGCCTTCGGCGGCGCCTTCGTCGTAGATTACGGTAATCTTAGCTTCGTCCATACCCGTTCATCACCCTTCGACTAGTTAGATTCAGCGATGATACATCCTATCGGGGTAATCCTTGCAGATGCGCCAGATCCGGTCTTCGTCCGCGTTCCCAGAAGCGAGCATCCACTTGACCTTGTTGGGGACGGTGGTCACCGCCATTATGGCAGAGGGCTTCTCCGGATCGTCGATGTAATCGGTCTCCAGCATGAAACGGTCGGTTCCTTTGGCCAGTGCCTCCTTGATGTTGCTCTTGGAAGCGGGCATCGAAGGCATCACCCCATGGGTCTCCTCTTCGGTCACATAAGGGGGAGAGGAGTGCTTTATCACCAATCCTGGGTCCAGACCTGCCTTCCTGGCTATCTCCGCCAGACTGCGGTCGGTATCCTCTGTGGATTCACAGTGTATGATTACCGGGACATCATTCTCCTTGGCGATCTCCATGCCCCTCTGCAATATCCTGTTGGAAGCATCCCATATCTCCCGGGTGCATTCGAAGTGCGGCCTTCCGATCTCCCCGATCGCCACCGCCTTCCCTTCCTCGACCGCCCTGCCGGCATCCTCCATTCCCTGGAGGAGCATCTGCTCCGCGGCCTCGAGGCCGTATTGCTCCGCGAGTCCGATGAGAAGCACGGGATAGGGGCCCACGGCGACGTTAATCTCCAACCCCGTGGCGGCCCTCGCCTTATCGGCCAGATCGAAGGTTATCTCGTAGGATTCTGCGAAATCACGCCCTTCGCATATCCTGACCTCGGGATAGGGTAGGGTGACCAGCGTGAGCCCCGTGCCGCCCGCGGCCTTGTATTCCAAGAGAGCATCGACGTTCCTTCCGTGAGGACTCATGTGGATGTGGTTGTCGTATACCGGGAGGGAATCCATGAACACGAACCCACAACAGTTTATAAAATCGTATTCGATAGAAGGGACCGATGGAACAGGCGGGTACTTTTCCACAGCAGAAACCCTACGCGGAGGTGGAACTCGATGCGAACAGCCGCTTCCTTTACAAGCTGTTCAGAAGGTACTACCGCGGTTTCAAACCCGATATGCCCGACCGTTTCACCAAGAAGGAATACGGGTTCATACCCTTCGGTAAGACTATGCAGAGGCACATCGCCTTCGGGAGTCAGGATGACCTCAAAACCTTCATGGTATCCAAAGTACCAGCACACAGTTATTACTCCACCGCGTACTACCGCCATCCCGCCCGCCCGCTGATGGAGGAGAAGGAGTGGATGGGTGCCGAGCTCATCTTCGATCTCGACGCAGACCACCTGGCCGGAGCGGAGGAGATGACCTATTCCCAGATGATGGTGCAGATCCGCAAGGAGATGATCTCCCTGGTGGACGATTTCCTCTATTCGGACCTGGGTTTCAGCGAGAAACAGGTGCACATCTGCTTCTCGGGAGGAAGGGGTTACCACGCCCACATCCGTTCCAACGACATCTACACCCTGGGCACCAACGAGAGGAGGGAGCTGGTTGACTACGTCTCGTGCATGGGCCTCAACCTCGACGAGGTCTTCAAGATCAAGACCGATGTCATAGGTGCCAGCACCATGTCGAACGGTATGATCCGTTCCAATGTCCGCAACTTCAGGACCATTCCCTCCGCTGAGGAAGGGGGATGGATGAGGAAGATGCGCGAAGCGCTGAAACTCATATGCAAGAACATGGCGGAGGAGGACCCCAAGAGGATCAAGGCCCTCTACCCCTCGGTGAATTCCGGTGTCCAGACACTGGAAAAGCTCAGCGCCCATCTGCGCGCCTGCACGGACACCATGTTCCGCAACAACAGCATGGCGGTCCTGAGCACTAACGAACAGGACATCCTCATGAAGGCGATGGGGGATGTCGCCCCCACCCTTTCGAGCGAGGTCGATAAGCCTGTCACCCCCGATATCAAAAGGTTAATACGTCTGCCTGGGTCATTGCACGGGAAGACCGGGTTAAAAGTATGTCACATCACCCGTCAGGAACTGACCGATTATGATCCGCTGCAGTTTGCTGTCCCCGACTGCTACACGGACGAAAGCGTGAAGGTGACCATGCGCAAGGACATGTCCCTCTACATGCTGGGCGAGGAGATGTCTCTCAAGGGTGAGACCGAAGTGCCCGAATATGCGGCGGCCTTCCTGATAGGCAGGAAATACGCGAGTTACGGTTGGGCCTCCGAGAGAAAAGACAAACTTTTCTGACTGGCCATACCCTCTCTTCCACCCTAACCTTTATTTATATAATAAAGCTAGACCCCGCCTAGGTATATCTATGAAGGCATTCCTTGTTACCGGTCACTTCGCTGACCCCAGGAAAGAGCAGCCCTTCTCCATCGAGATGGCTGCAGAAGATGAAGCAGCAGTCAGGGAGAAAGCACTCTCCACCATCGGATCCAAGCACAAGATGAAGAGATGGCAGATCACCATCACCGACATCAAAGAGATTCCCGCCGACCAGGTCGAGAACCACGTTGTGAAATACCAGATCGGTGCATGAAATGAACGACGAGGAACTCCGCCAGGCGATGCAGGCACTCGAGAGCTATCAGCAGCAGCTCGAGAGCGTGGAGCGCCAGGCAAGGCTTCTGCAGAACACCAGGGACGAGGCCACCAGAGCCAGCAGGACAATCCAGGCTCTGATGGATGCGAAACCCGGTGACGAACTGCTGGTGCCCATCGGTTCCTCCTGTCTCATCACCGTGAACGTGTCCGAGAAGAAGAAAGCTGTCATAGGCGTCGGGAGCAAGGTCTCCGTCGAGAAAGACCTCCCCGACGCACTCGAAACCCTCGAGACCACCACCAAAGAGCTCAACGAGGCCATCCAGAAGACCATCGGAGCCATGCGTGAAATCCAGGGTTACGTGGAACAGCTCACCAACGCCGTACAGAGCGAATACAGCGCCAGAAGGCAGCAGCAGGCGCAGTGAAGGACATGTTCGATTCACTCAAGTCGAAACTGAAAGGCCTTTTCAAGAAAGGAAAAGACCTCAACTCCGAGGCAATCTACGAAGACGAGCCGAAGACACCGGAACCTCAGCCTGAGGTGCCGGCAGTCGAGCCTGTACCCGCAGCGGAGACAGTTCCGGAAAAGACAGTGGATCAGCCGAAACCCCAATCGGAACCGGTTCCCGAGCCCAAAAAGGCAGCCCAGCCTGAGGTGCCTGCGGCCGAGACCAAGACTGCAGCCAAACCCGTGAAGGGAAAGGACAAGAGATCCAACGAGATGCTCAAACAGTCCTTCCTCTCCAAGAAGATCAAGGACGACGCACTCGACGACCTTCTGGACGAACTCGAGGTAACCCTCCTGGAGTCCGACGTCGCCTATCCTGTCGTACAGGAGATCATCCTCGGAGTCCGCGAGAATCTCGCAGGCAAGAAGTACAGCAGGGAGTACTCCCTCGAGGAGATCGTCGAACTCGCTGTGAAAGAAGCGGTCTCAGACGTCCTCCAGATCAACGTTTTCGATTTCGATAAGTGGCTCTCCGAGCAGAAGAAGCCCACCGTGGTCATGTTCATCGGCATCAACGGTACCGGCAAGACCACCGCCATCGCAAAGATCGCCAACAGGCTCAAACAGCAGGAGAAAAGCGTCGTGCTCGCGGCCTGCGATACGTTCAGGGCAGGTGCCATCGAGCAGCTCACCATCCACGCAGACAAGCTCAACGTGAAGATCGTGAAATCCGTTCAGGACGCGGACCCCGCTTCCGTCGCATACGATGCCATCGAACATGCCCGCTCCAAGATGAAGGACGTCGTTCTCATCGACACCGCGGGAAGGATGCAGACCAACAACAACCTCATCGCAGAGATGAAGAAGATTGTCAAGGTCGCAAAACCCGACCTGAAGATATTCGTCGGCGACTCCCTCGCAGGCAACGATGCCGTCGAGCAGGCGAAGGTTTTCGACGAGGCCGTAGGAATCGATGCCATCATCCTCACTAAGATTGACACCGATGCAAAAGGCGGTGCCGCCCTTTCCATTGCCAAGACCATCGGCAAACCCATCGCATTCGTGTGCAACGGACAGGAGTACGAGGACATCGAGAAGTTCGATGCAGACTGGATGCTCGAGAGACTTTTTGACCAGGTCGAAGCTTGAAAGTTCTTGTCAATTTCGATGTCAAACTGATATTAGTTTCGAATCGGATCAAGGCATACACCAAAAATCGCAGTCTAACTATTTACCCC
>CAMNNR010000011.1 GCA_946545675.1 uncultured Thermoplasmata archaeon
CTGCGCCATTCTCGTTCACGCACACGATCGTGTAGGTCACGAGCCAGTAGCTCTCCTTGCCCAGGGTCCAGGAGAATTCTGCCCTGTAGCTGTGGCCCGTGGCGGGGATAACTTCCTTGGTCAGGTTCTCATACTTCTTCCCTTCCCATTCCGCCGTGTAGGTAATCGATCCTTCTTCGGTACAAGACGGCTCCTCGCGGACAGCTGTGACCTTCAGGGTCACCTGGGTCTCATGTCCCGGAGTCGTACACTCCAGGGTGGCGGGCACGGTGAGGTTATCGGGATCCGTCTTGTCCAGATGAGCCCAGTCAATGTCTCCGACACTGAATACATGAACGTGCTGCTCCACGTCATTGATTCTGACGTCGGAACCGGTAGCGGTCTCATCCATCCTGATGGTGGTCTCGCCGAGTTTGGCAGTGGTCTGGTCGTCGTTGGTGCTCACGGATACGTTGTCTGCGACAGTCAGGGTGTCTACGTTTCCGTTGGCACCAATCTGCACGGCGACACTGCAGTCCTTGGCGACATTGACATTGGTGACGTTTCCGTCAGCGACGTTCAGGTTGCAGTCGTTGCCCATGGAGACATTGGTGACGTTTCCGTCAGCGACGGTGAGGCTCGTACCTGCGGACAGGGTCAGGTTCTCAACCTTGGTATCCGCTCCTTGGACAGTGACGTCCGCCGTACCTTCGGCCGAGACATTGCTGAAGCTCCCCGTTCCTTCGCTAGTGAGAATGGTGTCGGTCTTCGCGTTCACGCTGGACATCTGCGTGTTGTTCGCCACGATGCGGGGCGGTTCCCCGTCCGTCTTCTCAACCGTGGTGGTTCCTTCGATCTCGCACCCGTCCAGGGTAATCGAATGGCTTCCTCCTCCACGGATTATGAGCTCTTTGACGATTTTCAGGTTCTTCAGAATCACGTTGCCATTGCCTACGGCGGCGGATATGATCACCGTGTCATAGGTGGCGTCTTCATAGGTTCCCTCCGTTTCGATGTTGAGGATATTGGCGACGGTCTTCTCACCGCTTCCTCCCATCAAAAGGAAAGCCCCGCAGCCGGCTGCCACAACGGCAACCGCCGCAATGATTGCGACCAGTACTTTGTTGTCCATGTTATCAATGGTTTACGAAACTACGGGCACGCTTAAAAACATGCGTTAACAAAAACTGTAATCTGACTAGTTTATCTCAGTATTTTTTATCAAAATCGTACTAAACAGTCATATGTATTGAATATCCCGGAATGGTTTCGGTGACCGCAACTGGCCCGGTCTCAATTCCGGAATCTTATCAGGTCCAGCATCTCCTTGCTGGGGATTCTTTCGATTATCATCTGGTCTGAGGTAATCGGCTGATCATCGACCACGCCCATCGGGCGGCGGGATCTGGCGGAAGCAATGGCTCTATCGAGTTTCGAAGCGGTCTTTGCATAAATCCTGAACAGGACGTCTCCTTCGTTGATCTTGTCACCGACTTTATGCATCATCTCGATGCCTCCCTCGATATCCGAGGGGGCGCCTGCGGCCTTGGCGATGGCGACGATGCTGTGGTTGTCGATGAAACCGACGTAACCGTTCCTTTTGGCGTGCACGTCCTTGGTAAACAGTCCGACGGGTATATCCTCGGACCTGAGGTCAGGATCACCATTCTGGGTCTTTACGATTTGCAGGAATTTTTGGTGTGCTTTGCCGGACCTGAGAATCTCCAGGGCGCGGGCCTTCCCATCCTTTTCGCCGGCCATCTCAAGCAGTATCCCCGCCATGGAGCATGCCTTGTCCACGATGTCGGGGTCGCAGTCCTTCCCTTCCAGGACCTCTATGCACTCCCTTGCCTCGAGGAGGGGACCGATGGCCCTGCCGAGGGGCTGGTCCGCCCTGGTGACGGCACATTCTATGTGGATTCCCAGCAGAGTTCCCAGGTTCCTGATGGCTTCGGCATAACTCCTTGCTGACTCTATGTCTGGAGTCTTGGTCGTCTTTCCCAATGGGATGTCGACCAGCAGGTGGGTGGTTCCGATGGCGACCTTCTTGCTCATGATGGAAGCCATCATCATAGGGCGGGGATCGATGCCCATGGGTCTCTCCGCCTTGATGATCAGACTCCCGACGGGAGCATAGTCCTCGTTTCCGCAGGCGAATACCCCTCCAGCTTCCCTGACAGCGGAAACCAGGGCATCCGTATCCATCTCCACATCGCAGAAAGTGTCGACGAAATCAGATGTCCCGCAGGCGCTGCTTATCGCTCTTGAGGACATCTTGGGGATGATGAGGCCTTCCGAGGCTACGATAGAAACGACCACCGGGGTGATCTTGTTCCCGGGAACACCGCCAAGGCTGTGGAAGTCGAAGACAGGTTTCACTCCCAGGTCCACCGTCTTCCCCGTGGCGGCCATGGCCCTTGTCAGGAATGCCACCTCAGCGATGTTGGCGTTATTCACGTTGAACGCAGATATGAATGCGAGTATCTCCTTTTCCGAGAGGTTCTCAGCCATGATGTCGCCGACGACGGACTCGATTTCCGCCCTGCCGAGGGTACCTCCGTTGATCTTCTTCCGGATCGACAGGATGGACTCGGGAAGCGGAGAATAGACGACTTCCACTTCATCACCGGCCTTCACGCCGCAGCGGTCGAGAAGAGTCTGGGACATCACCACGAGTCCCCTTGTAGCGTCATAGTCCGTGATGACCACAGCTGACACGACAGAACCGCTGCCGGTGATTCTCACGCGGTCGGTATGGTCCACACCCATCTTCAGGCAGTCGTCGACGTTCAGTACCACGATAGGTTCGGAGGTCTTTATGTCCGAGAGTCTGGCGGTGAGTTTCATCGTCTCGTGATGTGCAGGCTGAATAATGAATGTTTCCCGTCAGGGATTCAATGATGAAAAACCGCCCCGGGGTTCTCCCCCGGGGTTAAGCTGTTTCTTGGAGTATTCGCAAGCAAAGGTGGGGAGGTGCGGACCTCCCCTGGGTTTTACTCATCCCTTGATTGCCTTGACAAGGGCCCTGATGTTGTCGTCAGGGGTTCCGATGGGCACACCGCATCCGGCGGAGATGACGTTGAATCCCGCTTCGGCACTTGCCTTGGCGGCGGCCGCCACGTCCTCGGGCTTTCCCTTGAAGAGAGGGAAGGCGCATCCGACGTTTCCGACCATGCATCCCCTGTGGTTTGCGATCTCTATCGCCTTCTTCGGGGGGACCTTCTCCTCGACGGAGATTCCGTCAACACCGGTATCCAGCATGTACGGGATGATGGGTGCGGAGTCTCCGCAGATGTGAAGGATGGTGTGTCCCTTCAGACTGCCGAGACAGCTCTTCACGAACTGTCCGGACTGCACGGGGAAGTCGGAGGGTGCCAGGATATCCGTGGAAGCCGAAGGCTCCGACATCTGCACCATGTCCGCTCCGTTGTCGAGCATCGCCTGACCGAAGGCCTTACAGTAGGGTGCGATGGCACCTACCCACTTCTGGGCCCTCTCGGGTTCCGTCCAAACCGAATACACGAGGTTCTCGGTGTTGAGCAGGTGTCCGGTAAGGGTGAACGGTCCGGTGTTACCTCCGATGACGACGTAATCCTCACCGTGGGTCTTCTGCATGATCGCCATCGCGTCGATGGCGGTCTTGACCCTGCCGGTCTTGAGGAATTCATCGATGTCCGGAAGGTCGTCCGGCTCGTCGTAGATCTTCTTCATCGGGTTGTAGGTGAAGGGGTGTCCCTTCAGCATGGGTGATGAAGTGGGGGTTCCCAGGTCGATGGGGCAGCCGAGTGCCTCCGCCTCTTCGGTGAGGCAGAATCCTGCCCTGACCGACTCCAGACCGAAGTAGTCAGCCTGTGCGCATGCCAGGGTAGCCATCTTCTGGGGGTCGGCATGTGCCTCGGGCCAGGTAGCTCCGCAGGCCTTCATCATTCCGATGGTGTCGCAAGTCGTGAAGACCGCCACAGGGGGGCGGTCCAGGGGTTCCTGCTTGAGTGCCGCAAGTACTCTGTCTCTGCATGACATTGCCATTTCAATCACACCTTCGAATTGATGAACTTCACAGCCTGCTGTGCGTTCTCGTCTCTGTGGTCAGCTCCGATCTCCTCTGCGAATGCATCGGTCGTCGGAGGTCCTCCGATGGTAACCACGACCTTGTCGCGGTAACCGCTTTCTCCAATCAATTTCAACGTCTTCGCCATGTTGTCCATGGTAGGCGTCATCAAAGTACTGAGGCACACTACCTCTGCCCTGTCCGCCAGCATCGTCTGTGTGATGGTGGCGGGCGGTACGTCCTTTCCTGCGTCGTTCACGAGGAAACCAGCTGCTGTGAGCATGGTCTTCACGATATTCTTTCCGATATCGTGGACGTCACCCTGTACGACAGCGGTGATCGCCTTTTTCGCAGTCACGTTCTCGTCCTTGGGGATGGCAGGTATGAGGACATCCAGTCCCTCATACATACTGTGAGCGGCAACCAGTACCTGCGGGAGGTACATCTTGCGCTCTGCGTAGTTGTCTCCTATGACTCCCATTCCGACGACCAAACCTTCGTTGATCGCCTTGACGGGATCCATTCCCTCAGCGAGCGCTGTCTCTGCTGCCTTCTTGGCCCTCGGGGGGTCACAGGCAACAACAGCGTCAGCTAGTTCCTTCAGAATAGAACTCTCATCCATTTTCTTTTCCTCCTAAAGTGTTTTGGATGCGGTTGTTGGGCCAGGTTTGTCCCAGCGAATCGGTCCTTGTTCTGCCAATGAATAAATAGTGGTTAGAATATAAATGAGGTTTTGCGAACATGTACGGGGATTGGCCGTATTTAACGGCCGTTTCCCCGCTTTTCAAATCAGTTTCTCTCCTTCTCGACAGAGAGGAAGGCGCACACGCATGCGATTACCATCAGGACCAGGGCCATGAGCCATACGGTCTGGTACTGTGCGAGGGTCTTGTCGGTGACAATGAATCCCGCGATGGTGATAAGGATCGCACCTCCCGCGAAGGGGAACAGGTTGAGTGCTGCAGTAGAGGTACCGGCCATTGCGATGGGGTAGAGCTCCTTGATCTGTGCGTAGGACACGACGAAGAATCCTCCGAAGAATCCGAACAGGAAGTTGATCGCTGCCTGGATTGCGAAGTTGTTCATCGATTCCATACCTGCGGTTGCCCAGATGATCGCCCAGATCACGGTGTATACCAGAGTACCTATTATGACGACCTTCTTCCTGGAGTTGAGAACCCTGTCGGAAAGCCTTCCGGCGAGGGGACATCCGACGACCATTCCGATTCCGATCATGGTCAGGAGTAGTCCCGCATCGTCCTTGCTGAATCCGCAGACACCCTGGTAGTAGGATCCCGCCTGGGATGCCTGCCAGAGCATGATGGTTCCGTAAAGGGCGAAGAACCAGATGGCGAGAGGCCAGAACTTCCTTCCACTGGTGAAGGTCATCTTGAGGGCCTCGACGGTTCCGATCTTGTCGGTGTTCTTCTCGAGGATGGGTTCGCCGGTCTCTTCGGAGACGATCTCCTCGATGGAGGGGAAGTCCTTCTCCGCGGGGAAGTTGCGAACGATAAGGAAACAAAGTCCCGCTATGGCTGCAGTGATCACAGCGAGGACGATGTAAGTCATCTCGATTCCGAGTGCATCCATCATGATGACCATGGGGGTAGCGGCGGCGATTCCTCCGACGTTACCGACCAGGAGCAGGATACCGCTCATGGATGCGAACTCGTTCTTACGGAACCAGACAGCCAGCACCTTCATGATTGGGATGTAGACGACGGCAGCTCCGATACCAATCAGGAACTTACCGGCGATCATCAGGTCGAAGTTGTTGATGTTCGCTGATACCGCACTAAGAATGGATCCGACGGCGATGAGTGCTATGAAAGCGGACGCCGCGGTCCTGGGCCCCAGCTTATCCGTGAGGATTCCGCTGGGAATCTGCATTAACGTGTATGCGTACAGGTACGCGGACGCCAGCAGTGCGACGGATGCCGATCCGACACCGAACGCCTCCTGCAGGGTGGTGGAGATTGCTCCTCCCGTGGTCCTGTGGAAATACACAAAGAAGTATGCTATCGCAAGTACGCCGAATATGGCCCACCTGTATCCCAGCATCTTCTTCTTCGATTCTTCATTGATGGTCATTCAAACCTCTCCTGGCAGAACAAGGTCGATCAACCAATTGTTCAATCTCCGTTAACCACTATATAAAGAATTGCGAACATAGTCTTTTATTGACTATGTCAAGATTTATATTGCTGATTCAATGAAGAATATTTTCTATCACAAAATATTACAATCATTTATAAATATTTATATAATAAAAAGAAATGGAGAAATATATTATCCAACCAGAACATGTTCGCGCGTATTATTTAAACACGGTGCATCGATAAGTAATCATGGAAGACATCGAGGAGATCAGGAGCAAGCTCGGTTTGGTACAGATCTACACGGGAAACGGCAAGGGCAAGAGCACTGCCGCCTTCGGTCTCGGTTTCCGTGCGGCCGGAAGAGGATTGAACGTCCTGGTCCTGCAGTTCCTGAAACCCGCAGTCGGTTACGGGGAGCAGGTATCGTGCGGTCGTTTCGAGAACATAACCCTCTTTTCCATGGGATTGGATCATTTCGTATCGAAGAAACCCAAACAGGAGGATATCGACGCTGCCCGCGAGGCTCTCGCCAAGTCGTGCGAACTCATGAACACCGGGAAGTACGATGTCGTGATCCTCGACGAGGCCGTCAATGCGGTCCGTTTGAATCTTCTGACTGATACAGAGCTCATCGAAGCCCTCAAGGCCAGGCCTCCGCATGTCGAAGTCGTACTGACCGGAAGGGGAATAACCCCCGCACTCGAGGAATATGCGGATCTGGTGACCGAGATGAAGCTGGTGAAGCACCCTTACGACAAGGGAATCCAGGCAAGGGTCGGCATCGAGTATTGATCACAGGTCCTTGACCATCATCACGCGGAGATAGGTCAGGGTCTCCGTCTTCCGGAATCCGTGGGATTCGTAGAAACGGATGGCACCGTCGTTATCGACGTTGACATCCAGGTGGATACGCTTCGCTTCATGGTTGCGGGCTTCCGATTCCACGGTTTCCATCAGGATGCCGCCGATTCCCTTCCCCCTGAATTCCGGAAGGAGGTACAGTTTGCTGAGATACATCCCCATCTCATCCAAGCCGTAACTGATGTAGCCGGCCCTTTCACCTTCGGCGAGGATGAAAGCGTAATTCATCCCCGTGCCGATCTGTTCCCTGATCTTCTCGGGAGCCTGGTATTCCTGCAGGAACCCCTCCAATACATCGGAAGGGACATCGCGGTATACTTCGTGGAAAATCAGGTCTGCCATTTCTGAAATGGTTACGGAATCCTCCGGCCTTGCAGCACACAGCTTTACCGATGGTTTTTCCTGTTTAAATTTTTCATTCTGGCACATGCAATTTCACCACATTTTACAGAAGTTCAGGGGAGCTCCAGGAATTGGTATTCTTCGTAGAGTGTGCCTACCACACATCCGACCAGGCGATAGCTGTGACTGTACAATTGGATGGTCAGTTTGTCATCGAAGGAGGCACTGTAGGTATAGATCTCCTGACTCCCAGTGGTCTTCTTGAAAAACACTGGGGAAATGCAGGTAGTCTCGCACAGGAAATACTTCTTCCCGTGATAGACTGCTTTGTCGATGCTTGCATCGGTTCCATAGTTGGTGCATGAATCGAGGCAGACCGAACCCATTACATGATCGTCGAGGACTATCAGTCCGGAACCATATCCTGCCAGTCTGTATAGTGTATCAAGCAGTATCGAGGTATCCTCGCAGTCACCCATACCTGTGTACAGAGTCATCGATGGGAATGCCCATACATCAGTGGCATCCAGATGGTTCGTGCAGTTGTAGTTCTGCGCATAATCGTACTCGTAGACTTTGGAAATCTGTACGAAAGAAAGGAGGAACTGGGCATACTCCTGACCGTCCGTGGGGAGGGTGGGGAAAGCCGCCTGGTATTTCTCCTTCAGAGCAGTCTGCAGTTTGACCACCGAAGAATCTGCGACGCAGAATCCCGGCATCTCATTGACCGATATGTGATTCTGCAGACCGTTGCTGTAATGGATATCCCCCAGTTTGCTCAGCATCATCTCGTTCCAATAGTCAGCGTAATCGTAGGTCAGGGTCATGGCAAATTGCTTCGCTTTGGCGGAATCGTTGACTGCGGCCCTCCACGCATAACTTCTGTCGTATTGTGAGGTGGTGTCGTAACGTCCATCGCCTTGGCAGAGGCTGAATGTTCCCGTCACCGTTGCTAACGGGAGGAGGTCGCTGGAATTCTGATAAAGATTGAATTTGACAGTGTACTCTCCGTATTGGAGGCCTTTGGCATAGATCACTGATGTGCATGATGCGGAATTATAGGTGATTCCGTTGACAGTGGAAAACGTGTGATATTCCGTCTCCGTGCTGAACGAATAATCGGAAACCGCGATAACATTGTCTCCGCTGAGGATTTGCATATTGATTTTGTTGAAATCGCTCTCGGGATTACCCAGTGCATTGGTAGTCAGAGTGTACCAGTCCCATGTGTAACCTGCAAGGGAAATAAGGATGTAACCTCCTTCGTTGAACGTAAGTGCCAGGGTCCCGCCTGTGGTTCCGTTGCCGACGAATCCTTCTCCGGAAAGGATGGCGTAATCATACCTATCGGAATAGGGGTTGTAGACCGTGAACGGTTTCTCGACAGAATCGGAAACAGTCACTATGCAGTCATCGCGATAATCCCCTGCCGTGGCGGTGATCTTGGCGGTTCCGGTTTTGATCGCGGTGATGGTTCCTCCGCTGACCGAGACGATGCTCTCGTCATCGGAAGACCATGAGATGTCGGAATACTTCTTCCCGTCAGGCAGGGACCATACGGTGAGATCCTCGGTATCGCCTACCTCCAATGACAGCTTAGTGCTTGAAAGACCCAGAGGGTGCTCCGGTTCGCTGATGAATGTCGGAAGGGAGAAGAAAATGAGCGCTCCGACGATAATCGCGGCCGCGATTCCCCAGCCGATGTACTTCCCGTCCATCAGCTTACCTCATAGAATGTGTAGAGGCCCTGGCCGATCCTTCCCCTGCCCAGGTAGTAGGAGAGCATGTGGCCGTTGTGGGAACTGTAGTTCACTCCCACAGGCTGGTAGGATTCGGTGGTGGTCTCGCATGCGTAGTAGGTCTTCCCGTTGATGGTCTCGGAGATTATCTCCCCGGATCCGGTTGCGGGTGCACTGTAGTTCTCGAGGGCGACACCGGCCATTGCGTGTTCCGGGACGATGAGAAGGGCGGCGGAATAGCCAGCCTGCTTGTAGAGGGCCGCACATAGTATCGAGGTATCCTCGCAGTCGCCCATCTTGTTGGTTATGGTCTCCACCGGATAGGCATAATATTCCGACTTGCCGTACGTGACGTAGTCGTCAGCGTACGCATAAGCGGCCTGGACATATGCCAGTATGAACTCCGCGTAGTGCTGGTCCGCTACTGGTGTCTTCCCGAATGCATTCTCGTACAATACCGCGAGCTTGGATGCCACTGTGGCAGTGTAAGTCTCGGTCTTCACGAAGTCGGTGCAGGTCGACCAGTCCACCACCGCCCTGCCCGAAGAATTCGTATTGTGCCAGGCAGTATAATCTGCCTTCTCCACGGGGATATCGAAATAGAAACTACCGCCGAGATATGACCACTTGAATTCCACCTTGTACTCATCGGAGGTGTAGGTCCCGTCGTATTCCTGAGAGAAGCTCCTCCCGTACAGTTCACCCTTCTGTTCGAGATTGAGGAAAGGTGAGAACAGGACCAATGCGGCAACGGCGATCACCGCCACGGTCAGGAGGATGCTCGTACCTTTGTACCTGGGTCTCGGAGGCGCCATATACGCGGGTTCGTAGGTATAGGTGGTGCTTTGCCCGGTTAACGGACCCTCATCGGAACAGAACGTATATCCCGAGGAAAGATAGCGTCCGCAGGCAGGGCAGAACACAGCCCCCTCGGGCACCTCTCTTCCGCATTCGGGACAGTACATAGAACCTGAATGTAATTTTTTGTATAAAAGTTGGAGTCGGGGGAGGGAATCGAACCCCCATATGAGGATCTGCAGTCCCCCTCATAGCCACTGTGATACCCCGACAGTTGCATTCCAGGTTATCTGTCGACCGTATTAAACCCTTTCGTAGGTCCGGTTCGGTGTCCAGACTCGGCGATTATCTCAGAACAGGGAACGGCCACGGTTGAATGCCTTGTACCCCTCATCCGTCCGTCCGGCTTTGCATAGGAGGTTCCCCAGGGCATACCAGGAATCAGCATCGTCGGGGTCCTCCTCGAGATGTTTCTTCAGGTGCCGTATGGCCCCCTCTATATCTCCCTCGGATTCCAGACGTTTGCTTTCGTTCCTGCCCCCGGTCTCGTAATCCAGGACCCTGAGCATTTCGGCCTGGGCATTCCTGAAGAAGACCTCGATGCTGTTGTCGGTCAGCCACGGGTAGCGGGAGTGGAGGATCCTGCAGAACTCCTCCTTCTCCTTGGGATCGGGTTCGGCCTTCACGCCTTTGAAGATCTTCCTCGGAACGTTCACGGTGAGTTTTCCGTGGGTAACCTCGATGTAGCCCTCGGGCGTGGGGATGGCTCATCCCTTCCTGAACTTCACGACGCGTCCGCACTCGTCCCTCTTCTGCACACCGAAGTCCTTCATCTGAGCGATCTGGGTCTTCGTGAATACGGGGCCGTCCTTGCAGACTCTTTGGCCATCCATCACGCAGCATCCGCAGACCCCGGCGCCGCATTTCATGTGCCTTTCGAGGGACAGTTGGCAGTCCACTCCGAGCTCCTCGCAGGCCTTGTAGAGGAAGAACAGCATGACCTCGGGGCCGCAGGCGACCACGCAGTCGTAGTGGTTCTCCGCGTGTTTCTCCCTGAAGAGCTGAACGGTGTTGCCGTGGAAACCGAAGGAACCGTCGTCGGTGGAGTACCAGACGTTCTTGGCCGCTTTCTCGGCCCTGTCACGCATGACGAGGTCCCTCTCGGAACGTCCGCCGATGATGGTGTCCGCCCCGCTCGCTTCCACCGCGGGCATTATCGAGGCGGTGCCGATGCCTCCGCCGATGATGAGGTACTTCCTACCGTCGGAAAGGTCGTATCCGTTTCCGTAGGGTCCCCTGATGCCGATGGTATCGCCCGCTTTGAGCTGGTGGAGCTTCTCGGTGTCGGGACCGATCCTCTTAACGCTGATGGATTTGACCTTTCCCGTGGAAGAGAGGGACATTGGGATCTCCTCCATACCGGGGCACCAGACCATGACGAACTGTCCGGGTTTCGCCTCGAAAGAGGTCTCGAAGGCGATGGTCTTGGTGTCGTAGTTGTCTTCGGTGACTGATTTGATCTTCACGAACTCACTCATTTGCGACACCTACCATGTCTTTGATCGATTTGTAACCGTAATCCTTCATGAATTTCTCCAGGTCCCTGTTGACCTTGGAGAAGACCTCCGGGCCGTCAGTCAGCACTGCGCTGCCGATCTGGAAGGCCTGGGCTCCCGCCATGATGTATTCGGCTGCGTCCCTCCAGTTGGAGATTCCACCGACACCCACGAGGGGGATGGAGACGACCTTGTATAGGTCGTAGATCGCCCTCACTCCGACGGGTTTCACCGCGGGGCCCGAAAGTCCGCCGAACTTGTTGCTGAGGAAGGGCTTGGCGAACTCCGGCGAGATCACCATGGCTTTCAGCGTGTTTATCGCAACGATCGCATCTGCACCGCCGTCCTGGGCGGCGAGGGCGATCTGGGGCAGGATATGGGTGTTGGGGGTAAGTTTGGCCCAGACGGGGATGCTCACCGCCGACTTCACCGCCGAGACGATGGATTTCACCATGTCTGGGTCTGTTCCAAGTTCCATGCCGTATCCCTTAGCGTGGGGGCAGCTCATATTGAGTTCGACAGCGCAGGCGCCATACTCCTCCATCTTCACCGCAAGTGCGGTGAATTCCTCCGCATTCCCTCCGGCGACCGAGCCCACGATATTCCCGTGGGGTACAGCCTCAGCCATCTCCTCCCCGAAGAGTTCGATTCCGGGTCCGGGGAGGCCCATGGCATTGACCAGTCCGCCTTCGACCTCGGTGAAACAGGGATTCGCATGTCCGGCTTTGGGTTGGGTGCTGATGGATTTGGACACCACCGCTCCCGCTCCGGCTTGCAACATCCTCACCATCGACGCGCCGGTCTCGTCCATGATGCCGGAGGCGACCATTCCCGGGTTCTCCAGGGTGACCTTCCCCACTGCGGTTTTCAGAGCTGTCATCGTATCTTGTATCCTCTTCCCGTTATTAGTTGTTGGCAGTCATCTCTGTTCGATGATCTTGATGACATGCCATCTGAACTGGGTGCGGCAGACGGTTATATCTCCCGGCTGTCCGCTGAATGCGGCGTGCTCGAAGGGTTTGACCATCTGTCCGGGACCGAACCATCCGAGGTCTCCTCCCTGTGCCCTGGAAGGGCAGGAGGAGAACTGTCCGGCCAGTGCCGCGAAGTCCTCCCCGGCTTCCACTTTGGACTTCAGTTCCTTGGCTTCTTTCTGGGTTTTCACCAGGATGTGTGCGCAGTGAGCTTCGTTAACCATAGTCCATGTGAACGCCGATTGACTTAAAACTCTGGCGGTATAACCCCAATGGAGACAATTTGTCGGTAAATCTATTTTATACAGTAAAACTATTCAAGAGGCTCAAGGAGGAACATAATGAAATCCAAAACGATTGTATTCATTGCAATTGTCATGGCGTTCGCTATGGTCATGCCGGTCTCTGCGTTTGTCAGCAACGCAGACCCTGAAGTGCCCATAGACGACCCCGAGCCCACTGATGACTCCTCAGGAAGTTCGTTCCTAAACCTTCCTGTGGACAAAGAGGGCGTCACCAAAGCTCTGATAGCGATTCTCACTGAAAAGCCCGAGGAGGCGAAGGAAGAGAAAAAGATCTCCACGGATACCACGATAGGTTCCGGAGAGGTGGAAATCGTCAACTACGATTACGTATTCACCGAAGGAGCTACCCTTACCGTCAAGGCAGGAGGATACTTCCTGATCGTGATTTCCCACGCATTCTCGTTCACTTCCGCAGATAAGTTCGCAGAAATAATTTTCGAGGAGGGTTCCAACCTCGCTATCCTCACCAAAGCACCTTTGGACGAGGATGAAAAGATCGATACCACCCTCATCGAAGACCTTGCTGTATGGCAGAAGACCTTCGAGTTCGATGAATCCTTCTGCTTCAAAGGAAGCATGTCTTACGGCATCACTAATGATGCCCCCCTCAAAACCGTCAGCCTCAAAGCCGCCAGCGGTTTTGCAGTTAGGGATGATGCAGCTGATGATGCATACACCACCGAATCCGTACTCACCAAGGATTCCAGTGTCAGTGCTAAGATTACTACTGCACTTCCGATGACTGTCGAGGCTGTAATCGACGCTGAAGCTATCCAGACCATGCACGCCCAGAGCGATGCAAAGGTCGAGAACAAGTTCTCTGTCAACTCTGTCACCAATGTGACTGCTAACTATAGCGAAAAGGCACTGACCGCCGACATCGTCACCAACTCCACCATCACCGCATCTTCAACTTCCGACGGAGTATCTATCCCCGTCACCCTGAAGGTCGATGGAGATGTGGATGTCAAACTGGCCGATTTCGACCCCCTGGTACTCTTCGGCGAAGGGAGCTTAGACGGTATCACTCCTGAATTCGCCGGTACCCTCACCCTCACCTTTGCCGTCGGTAACTTCACCGACTATCAGGCCGGCAAGGCCAAGATGACCGCCGAGGGACTCACTCTCAAAGCGAGCGCCACCATCGACAGCTCCTCTGTCGCCGTTGCCGCAGAGCTTTCAGCGGGAAAACTGGCTGTCGATTCCGACAGTGCAACCAACCCTGTCAGCGCCGAGATCAGCAATCTTTTCCTGGGCATCGGACTCAAACTGGCAAAGGTCGCACCCACCCCCGTCCCCACCGGCGAAGAGATTGTCGATGACATCGATTCCGGATTGATGCCCGGCGTTTCCATGTCTCCTGCATCGATGATCGCCACCATGTACACCCAGATCGCTACCGCATACGTCGAGCATTTCGCTTCGATGACGGATGAGGAGCGCGCAAAACTTACCGACGCCGATTACAATGTGTTCGCCTTCGACAGCATCTTCGGCATGGTTAATCCCATGATCGCTGCCACCGGATACGAGGTCAGCGAGGTAAGCCTCAAGGCCTCAGTAGGAAAGGCGGTCGTCGACGCCGGACCCGCCGACATCACTGCTGACAATGCTTCCTTCGAGGCAGTAATCAGCAAGGATTCCGGTATTTCCGTCAACGTGAAAGTCGGATACGCCCACGCAATCGTCCAGACCGTTACCAAGATGGTCGTCTATCTCCAGAATGTCGAAATCGACGTCATGAACTCCAAGGAGAAGGACACCTTCCTCGACATTAGTGTCAAGGGAGACTTTGATGTCATCATGTATGCAAACGGCAAGCTCAACATGGAGATCTACTTCGCCGGCGTGCAGGCAAATGCCCGTATGGGTGCGGACCCTTCCAAACCCGTTATCCCCGGTCTGTCCGTTGATACCGCAGAGGTAACCCAGGAAGGTGTCGTCTTCGCATTCGAGGACATCTCCTTCGATAACGCCACCTCCACACTCAAAGCCAAGACCCTCAAGGTCAGCGGTTCCTATTATGGTAAGGAGTACCGCCTCATGGGAGTCAGCGGTACCATGAGCGACTACCAGGCCACCATCGGAGGCGGAATGACCATCGGTTCCTACGAGATCACCGCTACCGATGTCAATGGCAACACCATCGAGGTCACCAAGAAGTATGACTCCGCCGCAAAGGAGATCGTCACAACCGTGAGCACCACCGGACCCTTCTGGGCAAGGGAACTGTTCCTCGCCGATGGTATCGACAACTACCTCAATGCCCCCATCGCCGGTGCTGATGCTTCCGCTACCGACCGTCTCGTCGTCACCAGCGGACAGCTGATCTTCAGTGAGAACAACTCCGATATCGCGGAAAAGTATGGTTTCGAGAAGATCACCGGTGAGATATACCTCGCATCCGCAGATGTGACGGGATTCACCGATGCATTCAGCTCCATCACCCTGCCTGACGGAACCGAGTACACCTTCAGTCTCGTCGGATGTGCTCTCGGCCTCGTGTTCGATAAAGACGCAGTCGCTTCCTACAAGGTCTTCGTCTTCCCCGGATTCGGAACCGAGTTCACCAACCTGAAGAACATCAAAGTGAACGCCGACCTCACCGCAGAGGTTACCGATACCGCTAACATCAGTTGCACCGCATCCGCCGATGTGTTCGAGATCATCCTCGACGGAAAATCCATCACCAAGGAAGCCAAGGCTGACAATGAATTCGTATATGATGTAGGTGCCAAGGTCGTCGCAGTCGTCGATGCCAACGGAGCCATCGTAGGAAGTGTCGCTGACAGTAAGTGGACCTACACCCGCCACATGGGAACCGGTACACTGAACCTCACCACCGTCGAGGCAGAAACCATCGATTCTGTCATCGCGGGACTCAATACCGTCCAGGGTAAGGCCGTGAGTTTCACCGCCCCCACCCTCGATGTTACCAACCCCGCAATCCTGGCATTCAGCGATTCCGGACTCCGTTTCGAGATCAAGGACGCAACCTACAGCGGACAGCCGATGAACGTCATCGCCCAGCAGACCCAGTACAACGGAAAGAACGCATTCATCGTCAAGGTGCTCAGCGGAGAGGAAGCAGTCCCCTCCACTTTCTGCTTCCCTATTGAGAAGGACAACATGAAACTGATGCACGTCGACGAGTTCGGAAGGGTCAGCACCCTGGCCTCCGATGTCGTTACCATCGACGGTAAGATGTACCTGCAGGCTGACATGTCGGACTACTCCATCCTCTATGTAGAGGAGGATAACCCCCACATCGGCCCCCAGCCCACCAGCTCTGAGAGCAACCTGCTCGTCTTCGTCGGTGCCGCTGTCGCAGCTCTTGCTATCATCGCTGTCGTGGTGTTCTTCGTCGTAAGGTCGAAGAAGGCTTGAAACAATTTACGGCCCTTCGGGGCCGACCCCCCATCTTCTGTTCTGTGACTTATCGAACCACCGCGATGCGGAAAGATTGTTATCTGCCGAGTGATTAACCGCAGTTATGCTGATCCTGCTATTGGGGCTTGCAGCCCTCGTCATCGGTTACCTGACCTATAGCAGGATCGTTCAGCGTATCTTCATCCCGTTCAGGGAATCCACTCCCGCGCTTGAAATGGGGGATGGTATGGATTATGTCCCCATGCCGAGATGGAAGAATCACATCATACAGCTCCTCAACATCGCGGGTACCGGACCCATCTTCGGTGCACTCATGGGTGCCAAATGGGGGCCGATCGTCTTCCTGTGGATCATATTCGGTACCATTCTCGGTGGAGCTGTACACGACTACATGTCGGGGATGATGTCGGTCCGCGAGAAGGGGATGTCGATCCCCCTCATCATCCACAAACACATCGGTGAATGGACGAGGCTCCCCATCCTCGCCCTGTCAATCTTCCTCCTAATCATGGTGTCGGCGACCTTCACCAGGGGTGCGGCCGATCTTCTGGCATCCATCACGGGGATCGACATGTACTTCTGGGTGGCGGCCACCCTGATCTACTTCATAGCATCCTCCCTCCTTCCGATAGACAAGGTCATCGGGAGGATCTACCCTGTCCTGGGATTCCTGCTGATACTCATGGCGACAGTGGTCCTCGGTGGCATCATCGTGGGCGGTTACGAGTTCCCCGCATTATCGTTGACCAACCAGCATCCCACAGGTGCCGAGTTCCTGCCCGACATGTTCATCACTGTCGCTTGCGGAGCC
>CAMNNR010000012.1 GCA_946545675.1 uncultured Thermoplasmata archaeon
CCTCGGTGTGTATTCTACCACCTCGGGAATGCAAATTATCACTCCTGGCACTGTGAAGGAAATGGGTGCAAATCCCCTCTATGGGGCCACAGATATCAGTTCGGCGGCAAACTCCCTCCTGCAGTACATCTCCATGCCCTTCCAGGGGTTCGACCCCGTCCCCGAGAACCTGCAATGGTGGTACGGGGATCTGGGCGATCTGTTCTGGATAGCCTGTCAGCTCCTGTATTGGATATTCTGGTTGAACCTCTTACTGGGGATTACCAACGCACTGCCTGCTTTCCCCTTCGATGGAGGTTATGTTCTCTTAGGGTGGGTAGATGCCATCTACGAGCGGCTCGGAGTAAAAGACCCAGAAGAGAGAAATCGCAGAGCAGGGGAGTTAACGAACAACGTCTCGACGCTGTTCCTCTTCATGTTCATGCTTGTAATCATCGTGGCCCTGATCTGAGGCCTGGATTCACTTCTTCTTGGGGCGGCATCCGGTTATGATGTCCTTAGTGAAGTCGAAGAGGGTTCCCTTCTGGTCTCCCAGCACGAGTTCGAGCTTCTTGGAATCATTGACCTTGCCTACGACCGCTCCGGTACATTTCACGCCCTCGAAAATCTCGATGACCCTGGCGGAGTTCTCGGGAGGACAGGCGTAAACGAATCCGCAGCCCTGGTAGCAGAGTAGCCAGTGTATGAAGTCGTCGCACTTCTTGGGGGTGGGGATCTTTTCAAGATCCACGACAGCACCCATGCAGGAGCTCTCGAGCATCATTCCGAGTGTCCCTACGCTTCCGGGGTTGCTCATGTCCTTTCCAGCGTGGACGAGGTGCTCGTCGGCGACGACAGCAGCCGCTTCCATCTGTTTGCGGATGAGGTTGGGATCCTTGTCGAGGGTGGTAGTCCAGGCATAGGGGATGTTCTTCGGGCAGTGTCCGTCGAGATCCATGATGAAGACGATATCATCGCCGGGCTGGGCAGTGCTGCTGCGGATGAGACTGTCCTTGTTGACCTCTCCGATGACGGCGATGTCTATGGCATGGTATTTGCAGTCGGGGTGGGTGTGTCCGCCCACGATGGGGACGTTGAACCTCCTCACTCCTTCTTCCATGCCTCTCAGGAGCCTTCCGCAGATCTGGTCGTTGGACATCGACATGACATCGACCATGGCGGTAGCCCTGCCTCCCATGGCGGCGATGTCGTTCACGTTGACCAGGACAGCGAAGTAACCTGCCATGTACGGGTCGGATTCGACCAGCGATTCCATGATTCCGTCGGTGGCGAAGAGGATGTATTTGTCACCCATCTCGATGGCGGCGGCATCCTCTCCTTCGGCGGCCGCTACCCTGGGGAAACGGTCTGTGGGCAGGAGGTCGACTACCTCGTGGATTTTCTCTTTCCTGGTGACTCCCGGGAAGGTCCTGATTGCATCAATGATGGGCTGTAGTTCCATGGTTTTCATCCCCCGCACCTCGGTGCAGGTATCCTTTCGGACGAGGCGACATATCTGAACGCACGTTTTATTGTTTCCCTCAAGGAACCAACGGATAACGATCATCATTCCTGCTTTATGCACAGGTTGATCTTCAGCCTATGGCTTGCCAGAGCGGCGGATTCGGAATCGCCCCCGGAGGCCTTCATCAGGAGTCCGAATAGCTCCGAATCTCTATGTGCCAGACATGATAAAATACGACCGTGTTTGGAAGACAGGAATTCCGCGAGTTCGGAGAATCTGTCGCCGGACAGGTAACCGAACGTCTTCGGAGAGACAGCGGACATGCTGAAACGTGAGGGTTCGAGGATGACATACGATGCGACCCCATCCACGATACTGTCCTGCTGAGAATCATCCCAGTCCGGAAGGTCCCTGCAGTATAGTATGTCGCCGTCACTGAGCAGATAGAATCCCTCATAGTCGTCCTCCGACAGATCCTGTCCGCCGATCTCCCCTCCGAACACGCTGATGCCGCGGTTCTTGAGGTGTCTGATCAGGTTCTCGATGCGCAGTAGTGCGAATGTATCTGGTGATGAGTTCAGTATGGTGTCGATTTCGTCGTGACGGTCGGGATTCTCTGCCTGGTTGGACACCCTCAGGAACACATCAGTACCGATCTTCCTCCGGAGGGCGGCGTTGAATTCGGAGAATATCGAAGATTCGGAGAATTCGTATAGACCGGCAGCGGTGGGGAGTCCGGTCTTGAGGCTGAAGACAGTCCAATCTATGCTCCCGTCCTGGTTGTCGGTGCATTTCACGATGCCGCCGTCGCGCAGTGCGTAGTAGCCTTCCCAGTAGTCCGATGAAAGCAGTTGCTGGAATATGTTCTTCCCAGAATTCTTCTTTGCAGTTCTGCGCTTCTTCGTACTCAAAATCTGACCTGACCTAGATATGTGCGACAGATATAGTATTTGTCGATAAACCCCTCTTCCGAATTTCCGGGGCCAGAATCTGGGTTTGCACGAGTTTATTTATAAACACTGGCATACTCCCCCAATAGCTGAGGGGGACTATGAACGAGTATACTTGGAAAGCGACGGGATACAGCATCCTTCTCGTCATAATCATTTTGTTGCTCGCCTCAACCTTCTTCATCTCCACGATAAGTGACGGGGAAATAGAGTATCTTACCACTATTTTCCTCGCCTGCGATTATGTCGGAATGGCACTCTGTGCCTTTATGTTCCTCATCCAGGTCCATGATGCCCTCCGTGACAGGAGCGCGTTCGCTTTCACGATCATGGTGGTGGTGACGTACTTCGAACTCTTCGCCGCTCTGACCGGGATAGTTCTGCAGGGTAACAAGGCTCAGGCCGTGTTCATACTTCTGGACCAATACGCGATCGTTTTCCTCAGTATCGTCCAGGGTATCGCTTTGTGGTACTACGTGTGTTATGCGTCAGACAGACGCGGTCCGCTGCTGGACATCTTCAGATACCTTGCCAACATCATCTTCGTGGCGGAAATAGTGTTCCTCGTCCTGAACCTGTTCTACAACCATCTGTTCTACGTCGATGAAATAGGGGAGATGGTGTATCCCTACGGTTACATAGGCCCGATGGCCCTCGCATTCGTCTTGGGCACCGAGACCTTCATCACCATCCTAATCTACATCAAGGGCATTCGTAAGAAGCTTTCACTGGGGGCATATATCCTCATTCCGTTTGCCGCTTTGGTCATCGGATATTACATCGGAGGCAACGGCTTCATCTACATCGCCTACCTCCTGGCACTTTTCGTTGATTATTCGAATGTCTACGTAAAACGCAGGCAGGAACTCATCCAGAGGGACGCCAAGCTTCTGCAGCAGCGTGCGGATATCCTCATCTCGCAGATCCAGCCCCACTTCCTCTACAACGCGTTGACTTCCATCATGAACATCAAAGGGAATCCGCCGGAGACCAAGGATGCCATCGCCGAATTCGGAAAGTATCTGCGCGGGAATCTCGATATCCTGAAGCAGAAAGGACCGATCCCCATCATGCTGGAGATGGACCATGTGGAGACGTTCTCGGAACTGGTGAAGCTCAACTCCGGGGATGACCTCACCATAAGCGTGCAGTTCAATGACAGGAATTTCCTGATCCCCTCCCTCACTGTCCAGTCTGTTTTGGAATACGTGATAGAGATGGGATTCGGTATCAAGCATATGGAAGGGCTCATAGATATCAACATTTTCGAATCTAAGAACGGACATCATGTCATCATCAGTGATGACCAGGGACTGGTGAAGAAGTGTTTCGAGATGTCCAAGGGTAACATAGTTGCCTTGGGACTCTCCGCAATAGAAATACGTCTCAGGGAGATGGTCGGCGGCACTCTCACGTTCAACAGTCTCGCAGATGATATCGTCGTTACCATTACCGTTCCGAAGACGGCACCTGCTCGCAACGGTCAAATACCGTCCGCTCCTTGAACGCCATATGATTCAGGGCATTCCCGGCGATGACGAGATCCTAAGCATCTTCGAAGGGTTCAATCTATTCCGTGTCAGAGCCGAGATCCCTACGTTGATGTATGTCGTCGGCGAAGGAAAGCTCGAGGACCTCAGGTCATTCGCGGAATCGATGTCCATCTGTACAGTATTCGTCGAATCAGAACCTGTCGATCCTTCAGAGCTCAGGATTAGCGACGAACTGCTGGATGGTGTCCCTCAGGAGATTCGCCCCGGTGTCCAGCTGGATGCTCACCGTTTCAACCGCGAACTGGACGGTATGGACCTCTCGTCCCCTGCGGAGTTGCGTATCTTCGTCCTTTACGAGGGCAAAGCGTTCGGTTCGGTCTTCGTGGACCCTGAACTCGACGCATTCCGTAAATTCTCGGCTCGGGAGAGGGTGGAGGAGTTCGTCAGGGCGCGTTCCCAGAAGGTCCAGGGCAGCCGTGTGATGGAGGGCCTGAGCACGCAGAAGGAGGACCCCGGGGTGGAGCGTTTCGTGGAGCTCCTGATAAAAGACCCAGAGTACCGCAGGATGCCCGATGACAACGAACGTTTCAACTACGTCCTCAAGATTGCCCGCAGGCCCGGAAACGATACACTCCGCGAAGGTATCATGAAGGATGGCGGGAAAGGATTCTCCACCGAGAAGATACGTCGCATCGTGTCGCTTTCCGTGAAAAGGATGGACCTGAGTCGTTCCGAACCGAAACAGATGGTGTTCGGCAGGAACTGACCGCAGGCACCGTTTCACTTGTAGAACTGTTGGATGGATTTCTCCGCCCAGGGGTACTGGGACATATACTCCCCGTAGAAGTTGTTGAATGCGTCAGGCATACCCTTGAGGTAGTCGTATGCGTCGCAGTCGAAGTTGTCGGGGATGACCGAGTATTCGCTCCTGTCGAGGTTGACGATGTCCGCGGCCTTGACTTCCTCCAGTGCCTTCTGGAGTTCCTTCACGATCTTGGTGAGGTAGTCCTGTGATTTCCTGGTGAAGGCGGCATCCTGCAGGAGAACGTCACAGAGTTCCCTCCTGGTCACCGCGGAACCCTTACGGTCCACGAGATAGGCCAGAAGCTCCTTGGCGGGTTTCCTGGAGAAGTGGATGGTCTCGCCGTCCACGAACAGCTCGAAATTGCCGAAGGTGCGTATGTAGACCCTCTTCTTGGGCTTTTCCACAGGGTTGCGTAGGTTGTCCAGTTCCTTCCTGACATCCTTGGTGGTGATGGGTTTCATCAGGTATCCGCTGGCGTGGATGGAGAAGGCGTCCGATGCGAACTCGGAGAATCCGGTCGAGAAGATGATGTTGATCTTGGGGTTGATCTTCTTCAGTTTCTTTGCGACGTCGAGTCCTGTGATGCCGGGCATCCTCACGTCGAGGAATGCGATGTCCATCTGGTTCTGTTCAGCATATTCCAGTGCTTCGGTGGGGGAGTTGAAACCCTTTACGTCTGCGTCGGGCTGACAGGCAGTGATAGCGGAAACAAGCACTTCGAGTGCGTCTTCTTCGTCGTCTAGGGCTAGGATTCTCATAGTATTCACTCTCAATCATCGTTTATTGTATTTTTTGGTATTGACACGACAGCTACGGTTCCGCGTCCAATTTCGCTGCTGATCTCCAATCTTGCGTCCAAGAGGTCCCTGAGACGTTCGGTGATGTTGACGATCCCCACGTGGCTGCGGCTTTCGTCGGATGGAGGGATCTCAGTGTCGAAACCCACACCGTCATCAGTGACCGTGATACGGTGGCTGTTGTGGTCCTCCATGGTGACTATCGTCACGGTCCCGCCCCCTTCTTTCTGCGTGATCCCGTGCTTGATGGCGTTCTCCACGAGCATCTGAAGGGTCAGCGGGGGGATCTTGAAGTCAGTGTCGGTGATGGTATAGACCACGTTGAGCTTCTCCTTGAAACGGAGCTTCTCGAGTTCCACGTACGTCTTGACGTGCTCGATCTCCTTGGATATGGGTATCGTGGTCGTCTGGGATATCGTGTTCAGGTTGCTCCTGAGGTATTTTGCGAAGTCCTCGACAGCTTTCTTCGTCTCGGGCGGATTACCCTCTATCCTGGAGATGGAGTTGAGGGAATTGTAAAGGAAATATGGCTGTATCTGGGAGATCATCATGGTGACGTTCTGTTCCACGATCTCGGCATTCTTGCGGGTGATCTCCTGACCCCTTTCCACGTAGAAGCCTCCGTGGATGAGGAAGGTGGCGAATAGGAAGAATATGCCCAGGGACCAGGGATGTGGGATGACAGTACGCAATATCATGGCGAAGAAGAACATAATGCTGTAGGCATAGAGGATGTACTTGCGCTTCTTGTCACTGTAGAAGTAGTGAGCGCAGAACGCGTTGATGGTCAGCATCAGCATGGGAGGTATCGTGAAGAGGAACCTGTATTCGCCGATGACGATGTAACCGGATATGCGGTCGATGCTGAACAGGCATCCGTTGAATCTGTTGACAAGCAGCAGTACCATTCCGACGAAGAAACAGAGGTAGTAGGCGATTTCAGCTCTGTTATAGTTGCGGTTCTCCTTCTGGAGCTGCTGCTTCAGGTATATCCAGTGGGTGAGGAGGATGATGAGGAGCAGACAGTAGATGTAGTAATACGTGATCTCCAGGACGATGTAGTAATCCGATCTACCGTTGTAAAGGAAAGCGAAGTATTCGCAGTATAGGAGCATGCACACGAGCATGAGCATGAGCATGAAGAGCGCCGAGTTACGGGTTATCCTGCGGTCATAGAACAGACTCGAGAACAGGATGGAACAGCCGAACATACCGATCACGTCGGAGGTCATAGCGATGATGGTGTAGTGGCCGAGATTCAGTACACTCGAACCTATCGCGGTCTCCATGCAGATCCCGATGAGTATCAAGGAGAAAATCAACGCAAGGGCTCCGTAAAGATTCCATTGCATTTTTCTGCTCATAGGTGAACCTCCGTTGACACGGAAACGGCTTTCCCATTATTTTTTATTATTTACGACCTGGGCAGTCATTCCTTGTTCAAGACGAGGGATGCGCTCTTCCCGAACAGGGCGTATTTAATCTTCAGGGATACGTCGCCCTCGAGGAGGACAGGGGTGGAACCGCTCATGGAATTGAGTCCCTCGTTCCTTACGAGGACCTGTATCTCCGTCCTTCCCTTGGGCAATTCAGCCGATAATACATCGCCCGCAAAACCTTCGGCAACGGTCTCGTCGTTCACTGCGAACATGAAGTGTATCTTCCCGCGGAATCCGGCGGGAGGGTTGCAGAGGAATTTCACGATGACCGTTTCCATGCATGTGCATCTCCCTCCGATTATATATCTCGGCTGTATATCCGAACCGATGACCGGAGTCCCTGAGGGGTTCGACGAGACCCAGAAGACCGTTTATGAAAGTGCTCTTAGCGGAAACGCGGAGGCCATGTTCCTCGTTGCCTCTTTCTATCACAACGGTGACAACGTCGAACGCTCCGATGAGAAGGCATTCGAGTGGTGTCTCAAAGCGGCCGAGGCCGGGAATGCCAATGCCATGAACAATCTCGGGACCATGTACGCTACCGGGGACGGTGTGAAACAGTCCATGCAGGATGCGGCGAGATGGTTCAGGGCTGCCGCGGAAGAGGGATTGGCGGACGCACAGTACAATCTTGCACTGATGTATGAGAACGGCATCGGGGTGGAAGCCAATCCTAACGAAGCGGGAAAGTGGCTCTACCGTGCTTCCGAACAGGGATACGAGCCTGCCCTCCAGCACATGTCCTCGTTCTACAAGCATTGACCACAGTTTTTATTGCTTCATCGCAATGCCTGTCTGATAACATGGAAGGCAAGACCATCTACTATTCCGGAAGGAACATCCGCAACCTTACCAAACTCGCAGACAGGGACGACGATTCCGATGCGATGTTCGAGCTCGGTTACAGATACTACTACGGCTATGGTGTCAGGCACAATCTGCACAAGGCCCTCCTCTGGTTCTTCAACGCAGGGATCCGCGGGGATGCGGACTCCTGTTACATGCTGGGAAACATGTACTCCGTGGGAGAAGGTGTTGACTACGATGACGAGGAAGCACTCTACTGGTTCGTCCAGGCTGCCGATCTCGGCCACGCCGATTCCATGAACGAACTCGGTATCATGTGCGCTGAGGGTTACGGTGTCGAGGCAAACATGGAAGATGCCAGGGAATGGTGGACAAAGGCCGCCGAAGCAGGATCCGAGGAAGCCAAAGAGAATCTCGAGAAATCCAAATCCGAATGAAACCCCTTACTGCACAATCTGTGCAGTTTTCTTCTTTTTTGAATTCTGGGTCTTTTCGAAATCCGATGGATAGGTTCCGACCCGGGGAGTGATCAGGGCCCGGGTCGGGCAATAAAGGAGTCGGGGGAGGATGGCACAACCTCCCTCTTGAAGAGTTTCCCATCCCTTCTGAATTAGGTAGCGTTTCAAAGAATATAAATATTTGCTAAAAAGGTATTAGCAAATATTTATTATGAAAAACGCATACCCATTCCCATGGAGCATTTCGGACGTTACACCTCCTTATCGGATGAGCGTACTCTTTCTCTGCTCGATTACCTCCAAAATCACGGAGGTTCGTGCTCTACGATGGATCTGCGTAACGTCATCTCCAACTATCCCACTCTCCGCGAAAGACTGGATTGGATGTCCGAAGACGGTTTGGTAACCATCGAAAGGGTCTACGCTCCGGTGAAAAAGACAACTGTCACACTCACTGATACAGGGAAGAAGATAACCTCTCTGCTTCCGAGCGGATACAAGTCGATCGCGATGCGTTATGCCGACCCCGTGATGAGGTGCTTGTCCAGAGGGGAGAAGGTACATTACAAGGAACTGCTGAAGTGTGTTTCGAACCAGAGGACTCTGGAGAAACTGCTCCCGGAATTGGAGAAGGAGGGCCTGCTGGTCCGCGGAGTCGAGGAGACCTCCTACCGCATGAAGTTCGCAGTGGCCACCGAGGACGGCATAAAGGTCGCCAAGGGATTCCAGAAGGCCCACCGCATGATTACAGAGGGAAGGGCCTGATCAGAGTTTCCCGGGGATCGAGGCGATGGCCTCCCCCATGATAGCCTCTGCGTCGTTGGTTATGATGTCAAGACCAGCGGCACTTATTATGAGGCAATCGGGAATGCCGCATATCTGGCACAGTGACTTGTATATGGCGAAACCGAGGTCTGCGGAATCAGGTATGGGACCTCCGCGGGTCGTCACGTAATAGAGCTTCTTCGCTTTGCACATCCCTATGGGCATACCCGTTTCCGAATAACGGAACGCCACGCCTACCGCACCCGCATATTCCATGAATATCTTGGTGTACGAGTTGAAGGTGTTCTCCCAGAACGGGGTGGCGATAATGATGATATCCGCAGATGCGAATTTCTTCGCGATGTCGAATACCGGATCGCTGAAATCGCCTTTACGGCAGAGTTCCGTGCGCCTGTTCACCGTTTCGGAATCCAAGGGCTGCATCCTCATGTCCTCCAGGATGAGTTCTTCCACTTCGTGCTCGGGGTAGTGCTCCGCTACAGCTCTGGCGAGGCGCAGAGTCCTGGAAGTGTTGCGGTTAATGCAGGCATTGACGAGAAAGAGGCTGCCCATCAGAGTGCCCCCAGCCATTCGCGGACGTCATCGCTGCAGTAGGTGGATACGTTGCCGAGCAGGTCGGATATCTCCTGCTCGGACATCTTCTGTCTGAGGACCATGTTGATGTACGTCTCGCCCTCTAGTCCGTTCACCTTTACCTTGTATCTGACGAACCAGTATCTTCTTCCTTTCTTCCTGTTCTGGACGACACAGAGGTGATAGTTCGCGCCTTCGGGTTTGGCCACACGCGGAACCGATTCAGTCTTTACGACGGATTCATCGTACACCACGAGGCCTTCCCCGAGTTTGAAATTGCGTGGCAGGACGTGTCCGCATCTGATCTCAGGGACGGTCTCCTGCCAGTCGATCTCGACGGGGACATCCTCGGGGATGCGGGTGAACTCTTCGGGCAGGAGGGAGATAACATCCTCTGTATTCACTCCCAGTCCGGGGAGTCTGTCGGGGAGGATCTTGTTGGCGGTCCCTATGTTGAACACTGCTTCGTTCTCGTCGTAGTCGACCATAACGGGCTGCTTGTAGATCCCTATCTTCTCATCGGAGGACCTTATCTTGCTGACGAACTGTGCCTCGGGGTCCAGCCCGAAATACTTGTAGTTGTTCAGTACGAAGTCGGTCAGTGCGGTGGCGTCGATACGGCCTTCCACAGGGCGGTCCTTCGTGCTCTCGAATCCGTCGTCCTTGGCGTACTCCTCGCGGACGGGGAAGTAGAGCATCCGTTCTTCCAACCTTCCGTTCTCTCCGATGGAATACGCTTTCTGGCACATGCTCTCGCCGGATTCGGTGATCTCAATCTTCCCGACGGACGTATCCTTGGTTACGCGGTCCATACCGTATTTGAGGAAGCCGCGTCCGCGGAGGCTGTCGAGACCGGTCAGGACCAGGGGGAGCATATCGCCTGCGAGCGAGAAGAGCCCCATCAGGTCCGAGATCTTCATGTTCCCGCCGGATGCCCTGCCGTATTCGACTATCTTCATCAGAAGGTAATCCAATCCCGAGGCGCGGGAGAGCTTCACATATCCTCCGGACACCGTGAACCTCACGACGGGCAGCGGAAGCATTATCTGGGTCTTGTCTGACATTTCACTCACCTCCGATGATGTCGTCGGCTTCGCGGTATCCGCCGGCGGCTTTGATGTCGTTGATTATCTCGGCGTAGACGTTCCTGCTCTCGCCGTCGATGGCAACTTCTTCCTTGACGAGGGATTCCGCATCGCCCACAAGAACGAGCAGTCTGCGGGCACGGCTCATGGCGACGTTTATCCTCCTGAAATCGGAGATGAACGCCGAGCGTCCAGTCCTGACGAGGGAGAGTATGATGACATCCCTCTCGTCTCCCTGGAAATCATCCACGGATTTCACCATGAATCTCTCCTCCCCAGTGGATCTGAATGCTGATTTGAGACCCTGCTTCTTCATGTTGTCGTAGAAGCGGTCGGTACCCCTGCGGATGAGTCTGGTCTGTGCTGCGTACGGGCTGATGACCCCTAAGGTGAGAAGATCCTCCTGTTCGCATTCGGATACGGGCTTCCCGTCAGCACCGGAAGTGCAAGAGGATTCCATGAGTTCCACCAATTTGGATACGACCTTTGCTTCCAGAGCGTTCTCGAAGGATGTGCTGCCCTCCTGCCTGGTGTCGGTTCCCTTACAATTGATGAAGACGACCGCGTTGTCGGGTGAGATGACCTGGCCACGGGGACCTTCCACCGTGAGGCGGTGCTGTTTGTCCGCATCGCTGCATCCCATCTCCAGTGCCCCGCCGTAGAACCTGTTGATGACCCCCATGATCTGGCTGGCCATACGGTACTGTTTGGTGAGCATGATCTTGGAGCTCTCGGGTGCCTTCTCGAACAGTGTCTTGAACAGCGGCGTGGTGTAGAGTTCCTTGAACCTCTCCTCGCGCTTGACGATCTCGTCGTCGGGGTTCACCGAGGAACGGTCATATTTGACGTTGTATATAGGGGGGAGCTGTTTGTGGTCCCCGACCATGATGACGGTCTTTCCCGAGAGAATCGGACGGAGTATCTCCGGGAAGGGAACCTTACTGATCTCATCGATGATGACCACATCGATTCCCATGGTGGTGACATCGAGGCTGAAGGTATCCCCTTCGAGCGTCATACTGCTCTGCCCCTCGGCGGTACATGTGATGCCCACCACGTTGATGTAGTTGCCCAGTTCCCTTGCGATACGGTCGTGGTCTATCGCTGCGACATCCGCTTTTGATAGGTAGTCGGTTATCTCGCCGAGGATCCTCTTGGAGACCTCGCGTGCCTCATCGTCCTGCGAGCAGATGAGTTCCACCCTGTGTTCGAGTATGCGGTACGCTCCTTCCGCGTCCGAGAACCTCTCGTCGAGGTTCAGCATGAAGTACATCTCCTGGAGGAGGGCGGAGAACTCCTCTTCCACCTTGGTGTAGCGGACGTATGCGGGGTCGTTGCGGAACTCCTCGAGTTCCTGTTTGATGTCTTCCAGCTGTCCGCGGAGCTTGTCCGCGCGGGCCTGGTCGACGGAGCTGTCGGAGAGGGAATCCCTCTCGCGCTGCAGTGCGTTCTCGGTCTTCGCACGGATCCTTTCCAGCCGGTCCCTGAGGTCTAGGAGGTCCTTGGGGAGGTCGGGACCGAACATCCTCATGACGGTGAACTCCTCGAGGCGGATACCTCTCTCGGAGATCATCTCCTCCATCTTCTGGGACATCTCCTCTCTGCTCTTCTCGTCCTTGGTACGGAGGATCTGCCTGTACAGTTTCACGAACTGGTTGTGGGCGCTCATCAGCTCGACCTGTTCAGCCAGCTGTTCCTCCGGGATGGCCATGAGCTTGTGGCAGTAGCCGTAGCGTCCGAAGACCTTGTTGTCCAGTTCGGTGGCTGCCTCGCGGAAGTCCCTCGAGTAGATGTAGACGTAGGGCCTGAACAGTCCCCTTATCTCTCCCGCATCACCGGCGTAAGTGGTGAGTTCGAACAGGTCGAGACTGGAGATGAGTTCGTCCAGGAGTTTCTTGTGCGAGGAGCGCTCTTCCGCATCCCTCTCGATGTCGTCGAGTTTCTGGAGGATGGCGCGCTGGTCCTCCTCGTCGTATTCGATCTCCTCGATGCTGTCTTCCGCCTTCTCGGTGCATTCGAGGAGTTCCTCGTGGAGTTTCTCCAGCCTCTCGAACATGGTGCGGACCTCGTCCTTGAACTTCTCGTCGCCGTAGTTGTCGAGCTGGTGTTCGAGGGAGGTCCTGATGTTCTTGTAGAAGGTTTCCACGATGCGGTCGAGCTCGTATTCGCTCTGGTTTCCCTCGGACATCAGACGCACGGGACGGATCAGGGGGTTGCGGTAGAGTCTCTCGAAGGCGTTGTTGATAGCCTTGTTGTTCTGACTGGTGATCAGGACCTTCTTCCCGCGGAGGACCTCCTGCGTGGTGATCTCGGAGATGACCTGGGTCTTTCCGGTGCCGGGCGGCCCTTGGATCAGATAGAGGCCGTCGCTGCTGACCGCTTCCTCTACCGCTCTCTTCTGTTCTTCGTTGAAGCCGCTGCCGAAGAAATGCCCTATCTTAGCGGTCTGGGTCTTCACCAGTTCCTTAGACGGGAACAGGTATGATGCGAGGTAGGGGTTCATCACCTCTCCCCTCATGAGCGAGTCCAACGCATCCATAAGACGGGTCCTGTTGGTCTGTGCACCGGTCTGGTCGCAGACCATCCTGTAGGTGCTGGCCTGGCGGAAGAACTCGTTCCTCTTGTTGGCTTCGTCGATGACGGAATCGGTGATTCTGAGAGGGATCTCGAAGAAGATCGTCAGTTTGCAGGTGTCGGAGTCGGACGGGAGCTCGGAAACGGCACGGTCGTAAGCATCGTAGATCTCGTCGACCTTCGCCCTCTTCTCCGCGGAGAACTCTGCCCGGGCAGCGGCGGAGAAGTCACTGCGTTTGCTGTCGCGGACCTCCTGTTCCTTTATCTTCCTGAATCTCTCCTTGATCTCATCGATATGAGATTCTGGGTCTTCGGCGAATTCCTCCTTCGCTTTCGAGGATATCTCTTCCGCCATGCTTTCGAGCTGCTCTCCGATGAAAACGGTGACTTCCTCCGAAGCCATGTATTCTTCGAGTAGCTCCTCGGTGCGCTTCTCCCTCTTCACGCGGAATTCCGCTCTGACTGCCGCCACATCGCTGTCCCTCTTCTCCTTGAGGGGGCGGACATCTTCCTTCCTGGGGAGGCCGGTGATCTGGGCAGGGGCAAGGCGTTCCGACCCGATCTTCGCCAGTCTCCAGTTGGGGTTCTTGAATCCCTTCTTGGAGGAAAGGATCTCCATGGGGTCGACGATCTTCACCCCGGTGGTCGCCAGGTTGTTGAATTTCGATGAATAGTCGCGGTCGGAGAAGAATTCCCTGCGGCTCACCTCGTGTACAATCTTGGCTATGAGTCTGGGTCTTGTGTTTCCGGCGGCTTTGTCGGACCATTTCGCCTCCGGGGTCTCCAGGAAAACGGTATCCTTCGGGGCATCGGTGTGTTTGGGTAGCGGGTAACCCACGATGAACTCCGGAGGTTTGATGACGTATCCTTTGATCTCGTTGTTCTCCGCTTCGGTGTTCTCGACGTTCTGGAAATCCTTCCATTCGTTCAGGATCGAAAGCACGTTGAGGGGATCGGAGACGATGTACAGGCTGTTGAGGCCCTTCTCCAGGTTACCGTCAATCACCGAATGGGTGTAAACGTTACCGGGGTATCCTTCTGCCAGTTCTCCCTTGGTGGTGTAGAATCCGGGGATGCCGGTGTTGACGACGCGGGCTATGACAGCGGTGTCCACCCTGACCTCTCCCGCGTGAGGACTGCTCTTGAGGATGGACATCCCTTTCACGACGAACTCCCTCCTCTGGAAGTTGCGTTCGTCGACGGTGCGGAGGTCCCCGATGAGTACCAGGTCATGCTTCTTCAGCGGGATGCGGACGGCTACGTTGTCCATGTTGATCTCGTGCGCGCTCTCGGTGTCCGGGAGGGATTTGTAGAAAGACGGGTGGGAAAGGTACAGGGTGCGCTCGGTCTTGGTGCGCAGCCTGTACAGGGATGACCATATGTATGTGACAAGCTCACGGGATTTGGTCAGTTCGTAACTGATATGGCCGAACTGCTCGCTGAGTGAACTCTTGAAGGGGGAGAAACGTCTTGATTCCCTTCTTTCCGCAGGGCGGTTCCAGTGTTCGGCGAAGTTCAGGACGATGGTCCTGTTCTCTGTAGGTTCGTATTTCCTGGCTGCCTCCTCCTGGAGTGTGAATCTCTCCACGAGGTTCTCTGGATATCTGCTGCTCCCGTCCCTAATCTGCATAGCCTTCCCCACCTCTTCCGTGTTTCGAACAAAAACAAAAAAGAAAATGATTGGATTTGAGATAGGTTCCTATTATATAAACTGGACTTCGGAATTATCTCTACCAGGCGACTCTTCGAAGCGGGGTATTTATGGATGGATGCACATACCCAGAACATCATGTCAGCAGATGAGATGTCTTTCGAAGACCTCGTCGCCGCATCCGCAGAGGGCGAACCCGAGGTATTGTACGAACTCGGCCGCCGCTATCTAGCGGGCGAGGGCACTACGAAGAGTACCGCGAAGGGAAGGAAGTTCCTCACACAGTCAGCCGAAGCGGGATATGTGAAGGCCATGGAGGCTCTCGCCGAATCCTACTCCAGTGACAAGAAGGAGGGATGGGCGGTCTACTTCGAGTATTGGTCCCGCCGTGCCATTGAGGGAGGTAGCCTGACTGCTGCGGAGAAGTTCGCTGACTACTATTATCTCGGGGACGGCAACTCTAACAAGCGCGCTGCCCTCCTTTACCTCGAATCCGCCAAGAGGAAAGGTGACGACTGCGAGCGTGAGGTTTCCATCCTCACCCGTATGCTCGAATCCAACTGGCTGGAGCCCGGTTGGAAGTTCTACGGGGACATCCTCCAGCTTCTCGCCGATAACGGGAACCGCGATGCCAAGCACATGATCCGCAGGGAGGAGGTCCCGGAACCCACCGAGGATTACGATCTCGACGTATTCCTTTCCGAAGGAGCACCTCTGCCGGAGACTGAGGCCGAAGAGGCAAAACCCGCACGGCGTACCTGGGGAAGGCAGATGGGTAAGCGGTCCATCACCAGCATCCTGTACGATATGGGCATCGAGTTCACTAAATCCAGCAACGGTATCATCAAGACCAAGAAGGGAAAGGAAATCGAAGAGGACATCAAGAAGCTCATCAAAAAGGGCTACAAGTTCAAGTATTCGTACAAGTCCGATAAGTGGACCTGTGTCGATAAGCACGAATGATTCCGATTGTTTCGAATTCCGGCTCTGGTGTCTGCCATGTGGAAGATCGGCGGTTTGAATATCGACGGGCCCGTAGTTCTGGGTCCGATGTCCGGCTATACCACGTCGGCGTACCGCGATTTCATGAAACCGTTCGGTGTCTCCCTATCATACACCGAGATGGTTTCGGACATGGGTTGCATCTTCGGGATGAAGACCACGAGGTCATTCCTGGAATTCAAGGAAAACGAACCAACAGGTGCACAGCTTTTCGGAAGCGACCCGGAGAACCTGGCCAAAGCCGCTTCCTATGCGGTCGGGGTCAATCCCAACATCCGTTTCATCGATATCAACATGGGATGCCCGGTACACAAGGTCAACCGCACAGGTGCCGGCTGCACGCTCATGAAGGATCCCGCGAAATGCGGGGAGATCATCCGTGCGGTGAAGAGGGCGACCGAACTGCCGGTGACCGCGAAGATACGTCTCGGATGGAGTTCTGGCACTATCAATTTCAGAGAGGTAATCTCCCAGTTGGAATCAGCGGGTGCCGATGCCGTCTGCGTCCATCCCCGTACCCGCGAACAGCAGTATGGAGGCCATCCAAGGTATGATCTCGTCGAGGGGCTGAGGAAGGAGATGTCCGTCCCTCTGATAATCTCGGGGAACATATACCTCCTCGATGACGCCATCGATGCGATGCGTACAACGGGTGCCGAAGGGGTGATGGTCGCCCGCGGTGGGATAGGGAACCCGTTCCTGTGCACGCAGATCGACCGTTACTTCCGCACGGGCGAGAGATTGCCCAATCCCACGGTATCCCAACAGGTGGGTTGGTGCATGGAACTTGCCGATGCGGTAATCGAGGAATTGGGTACCGACGCAGCCATGCGCAGGCTCAGGAGCTATGTCCCCCACTTCATAGCCGGATGCTACGGGAGCCGCGAACACCGCAACCGTCTGACCCAGATATCATGCAGGGAGGATC
>CAMNNR010000013.1 GCA_946545675.1 uncultured Thermoplasmata archaeon
TGAAGCCCTCTCGAGGCTTCGACACGGGTTCAAATCCCGTCGGGAGCACTCATTTGTTTTATCTGGATTGTTTCGGAGTGGTTATACACGAGTGCATCTTCGCTTCTTCACAATCAATGCAAGAGAACCGAAAAAACGGTCGCATGTGTTGCGGACCCTGCCGATGTGTGGCAGAATCCGCAGAAGTTGTTTAGTGATGGCTCATCCTGCAGACCAGCACGGGGCAGTATGCGGATCTCACCACTTGTTCGGCAACCGATCCTATGACCGCCCTCTTCGCGTTGGTCCTTCCGAGAGAACCGCAAACACAAAGGTCATGGTTCGCAGATTCTTCCGTAATCATTTCTGCAGGGTGTCCGCTCAGGATCTTCGTGGTGAGTTCGATACCTGCCTCCTTCCCCATCTCCTCAGCTCTCCGGAACGCCTCTCTGGAAGCTTCTTTGGCCGCATCGGCGATGTTCTCAGAGGTACCGAGGGCTCCTGCGAGGCCTCCCATCTTATCCGGGTCTATCACGAACAGGACGGTGAGAGGGGCACTGTTTTTCTTCGCGATGTTCACCGCATTCCTGACTGCGAAGTCGCTGTTCGTACTTCCGTCGGTAGCCACCAGGATACTCCTGTACATGGCGGGCCCGGCGGATAGGTCCTCAGGCAGAGGTGTGGGCTTGGATCCGATAGGTGCGGTGGTTCTGGACCTTCCCGCACTGAAGAACACTGCCACTGCTACCACAAGACCCAGGATACCCATCGCGAGGAATGAGTTGCAGTAGGATCCCATCACTGCCAGAATGGGTGTGAACACCAGGGTGGTGATGAAATTGGAAAGGTTGAGGAACACGGAGTATCCACCCATAACCTTCCCGGAGGTTTTCGTCGTAGAGAGCATGGAGAGTCTTGCGATGACCGTGGGCATAAGGAGCCCAAGGGAGCAGCCCATGACTATCATGCTCACGAAAGTGAGGGGTAGGAGAGGGATGTAAAGCAGCACGAGACTGGCCCCCGTCATGAGGAATGCGCAGGTGAACGCCATGCTGTCACTGAGTTTGGTGACCCTGCGGGTGTACAGGATGCTGAATACAGCCTGTGCGACACCCATGAGTCCGAGGAGGATACCCATCATGACATATGGCTGACCCATCTCGCTGATGTAGTACGAGAAGTTCATCGGCACGGTGAACATCAGGAACATCTCGAGGAATACCATCGCGTAGCAGAACATTATCTTCCTCTTTCCGCCGGTATCAGCGGGGCAATCCTGCATCGGAGATGTCTGCGTGGGGTCTTTCTGGATCCTGGAAGGGTCTCTGACTGATAGCAGTCCGAAGACAATGATGGGCAGTCCGACGAGATAGATGAGGAAGGGATAGTTCCACCCTATGTCCGCAAGGGAACCTCCGAGGGTTTCCAGCACCAAGGTTCCAACCCCTATGGCCGCGGCCTGGTAACCGATGACCTTTGCGCGCTGCATTCCCATGTAGTATTCGCCGATGAGGGCGGTGACTGTGAGGGATATTCCTGCGATACCTATTCCGAGAATGAAACGGCACAGCAGGATCAGGAGGAAGTTCTCGAGGAAGAAACTGGCAGCACCGGTGATGGTGAAGATGGTCATCGCGAGGAAGAACACTTTCACCTTTCCAAGCCTGTCTGCCAGATATCCGACACCGAATCCGGTGATGGCTACAGATAGAGATGGCAGGCTCACGATCAGCGAGACCATGAATTCGCTTTCGCCGAAGTGGATCTTGATGGGTTGGAGTGCGGGGGCGACCGCGGCCGCACCCATGAGGATGACCATAGAAGAGAGTAGGATTGTCAAGAGTGTGACCTTTCCTGGTTTGAATGGTTTGTCTGGATGATTCATGAATCCGATGCAAAGTGGTTCTGTGTATAAGTCTAACCCGACTGGATAGTGTAGAAAACCGACTATGATAGTGCTGAAATAAGACAAAAATCTGCGAGATTGTCTACCGAATGGGCAATCAGAACCGTTCCGGAGTTTTACCGACGGCAGAGGGCTGGGAAATCTTGAACGCAGAATAATCGTATTTGTGTTCCGGACAGGATTCCTGGCATCTCTGACAGGCGGTGCCGAGGCAGTATCCAGTCCTTATCCTGAACACCCCGTCTTCCAGAGTCAGTGCCTTTTCGGGGCAACCGCGAACGCAGGTCCCGCACCTAGAACAGCTCCATGATGCAGTCATCATCGGCGAGAGTTCGAGGGTCTCTATGGATTCACCGATGTCGCGAATGTCCCTCTCATACAAGCGGTCCACCTTTGGTGGCATCTGTTCGTCGAGATATCCTTCGACACCGTAGCGTTCCAATCCCCTCTTGTATCTGGATATCGGCATGCCCTCGTTCCAGTAACCGAACTCATAGGTGTAGAGGTCCCTGAAAATGTCGGAGGCGGCGAACATGGTGTGGTCGGTGAGGAGCCTTTTGCGCATCTCGTTCAGTTCGTCAAGGTATTCCGGGCGAAGCACGAGATCCTTGGCGAGTTCGAGCGAGGTGTTGCCGACCTGTTTCGCAACGGTGCAATAGGGGATGATGAGGCCCACATGCTTGGCTTTCACAGGGTCGACATATGTGCCAGACGCACCTGCCATATACATGGTCTTGATCTGGCGGGGGTCCACCTTGGCAATCAGCATGAGGGTCAGATGGCCGGCCCGTATCGCCCCGATGGCTTTTCCCGCCTCGCGGTAATCATCGATGCCGAAGCGCACCTTGCGGGTGATGCTCACGGGGTCGTGGAACATCCTGTTCTCCGATATCTGATCATCCTGTTGCAGCGCGTAGACCATGGATACCACTCCGGTACCCGTGATCCCTTTCGGGACTGCACCTGTGTTGCGAGCCATGTTGCTGCGGAGGTTGATGATCGGGCCATCTTCGGTGTACATCTCCCGATTCAGTATCTTGGTCTGCCATCCCTGCGGGGTGCGGACCAGATCGCTGATCGCCCCCGGGCTGGCAAGCATTCCGCAGCGGATCTGCTGACCTTCCATAGCCGGGCCTGCGGCCGCGGAACCTGTGTAGATCTTGTCCCCGATTTTGAGGGCCATCTCCGCATTGGTACCGTAATCGGTGACCATGCAGTAATCGTCATCTAGGAATCCCGATTTGACCATCATGGCCAGGGCATCGGCGCCAATTTCATGCCTTATGGCCGGAGGGATGATGACTTCCGCTTTGGGATAACCGAGGAAATCACCGTTGATGATGTGGCCGCGGCGTTCCTGGCGGACGATGCCGTGGTTGTCAATCATATTGTCCCCGGCGTAAGCCAGGTCCTGAATCCCTATGCCTTCGAAAAGTGATAGCTGGATAGGGTTTCCGCAGACCGCGATGCGCTTCAGATCGTCCGGCTGGAGGGATGCGATCAATTGCGTGCAGGCTTCTGTGATGAGCTCGTGTGCGAGTTTCTCTCCGTGCTGAATCGCAAAGGACATGTGGTCCATCACGTTGGCACCAGGGACGGGGTTGCGGGAGGTGACGCGGGTGCGTATAACCCTTCCGCTACCCAATTCCAGCAGCTGTGCACGGATGCCGCTGGTTCCGATATCGATGGCGACTCCCTGGGCCGGCATAGAATCACAAGGATGGCCGGGGTATTAACCCCAGCCTTGGGGTTTCACCTGAGTTTCTCCCAGGTCTCCCCCTTTAGGACCTTTTCCATCGTGTGGACGGTCTCGAGAGGGGACTTTGTGTACACTGCGTTCCTGAAGGTGTCGACGAATGCCTTCGACACGGCCGCACCTCCGCAGGCCACGGATACTCCAGTCTTCTCCAGTTCGAGGAGTAGCGAAGTATCGATCAGTCCCGGCTTGGTGGTACTCATGAGGGTGGAACCGCAAGCGAGTTTCACGTCGTTCTCCTTGACCGTCTGGAGGACCTTGTCCTTGGAGACATCCCTTCCGATGTCGATGACCTTGAATCCGTTGGCACGCATGATGGCGGCGCAGATGTTCTTTCCGATGTCGTGGAGGTCTCCCTCTGCCACGAACGATACGACGGTTCCCTTGCTGGGGACGTTGCCGATCTTGTCCTGGCACAGTTTGATTCCTCCCTGCATGGCATCGTTGGACATCAGGATCTCCGGCACGAAGGAAAGTCCTGCATCGTACATCTCGCACTGCACGGTTATCCCGGGCATCAGGGCGTTGGTGACGAGGTCCACTGGATCCTTGCCCGCATCGATGAGTTCCTTCACGAGCCCTTCGGTAATCTTCCTCTTACCATCGAGGACGCTTTGGGCAACCGCAGCGTATTTCTTGTCGTTAGGGAAGAATTCGGCAATGAACTTCTCCTTGGTCTTCTCCTTCTTGCCTGCAGGCTGGATGATGCCGAGTTCTATGGCCATTCCTTCCTGTACCAGGCGGTTGAACTTCGTAGGGTCTTCGAGACGTACTCTCTCGACGTTCTGCATGAGTATGTCCATGTGCATCAGAATGCACCTCCTTCGATCTTGTAGTCAGCCATCTCTTTCAGGTTCTTCGCCCTCGCCCTGCCGTATGCGCGTACGCAGTCGTCAACATCGCATTCGTCGGGGATCGGAGTCTCGCGGCAGGCCTGCACATAGGCCTTGAGGTTAGCGAGAGGGGTACCGTTCGAAACATCGCAGGCGGTTCCTACAACGTCCACACCCTGCCTGATGCATTCGGCGGTGCGGTCGTAGACCTCCTGGGGAGTACCGTTGGGCATCAGGTCGATGACATCCAGCGATCCGAGGCAGGACATCTTGTTTCCGAGTACCATCCTGACGTACCATGCGGGAGGGGCGTCGAAGGAGAAGCAGTCCATGTTGCTCTCCCTGATCAGTGGGAGAAGCTTCTCGGTGTGTCCACACATGTGCAGAATCTTCGGTGCACTGATCATCTTGGCGAATTTCTGGTGGTACGGGAGGACGAACTCCTTGTAGGTCTCGGGAGAGATGAGGTCTCCGGAGGCGGACGGGTCTGCGGGGAACAGCATGTGCGCTCCTGCGGCAACCTGCTGTCTTCCGTACTCGATACAGAAGTCAGTGGCAGCTTCGATGGCCGCATGTGCCTTTTCGGGGTCGGTTACGGTCATCATGACCAGTTTCTCCACTCCCATGATGTGTCCGGCAACGGTGAACGGTGCGGTGATGACAGGGATGATGGGAAGATCTCCGCAATACCTCTCGCGGAGCTCCTTAATCGCCTGCAGTACGACCGCAGGTCTTCCTTTCTTGTAGAAATCGTCGTCCCAGTTGATGTCTTTCGGGTCGGTGTATGCAGGTCCCGTGACCGGAGGCCTGTCACACTTGTTCCAGTCCAGTTTACAGCCAAGTACCTCGGCTTCCAGCGAGATATCGAACTGGGGTCTTGCCGCTTCTATTCCGCAGACCTCGTACGGTGCTGCAGCCAGATCGGCCATCATCTTGTAGTCGGTGTGCGCCTTGGGCCATGAAGCATGGCACCAGTCCATAAGCTCTTTAGTGGTCTGGGCCAGGGGGTTGGCGGGCGGAACATAGTCTCTGCGACCTCCCAAAACAGAAGCGAGGGCGCGTCTCGTCGGCGTCATTTCAGTGCTCATTGAATCACCTATTTCCTGTGTAAGATTATATCCAATGGACGATATATATAAATAGACACGAACAAAAAATGAGGCCAATTTTACTACTTAAACTATTGTTAATTGGGCAGATTAATCGGCTCAAAACTATGTTTTTCCGATAGACGGGAGTCAACAGTGCCAACGTGGGAACTTGTCATAGCGCATGTGTATTGACAGGATACCGTAAATCAAGCTACATACATTGATATCCACTTCCAGAATTGCTGTTTCAGTGTAATATCTACGTTTTGTCTGGGATAGTTTTTAAATAACAGGCTCAATAAGAATTGGTAGTCACGTACGATATGGTACCATGGGCAAGAAAGGAAAGCGCGGTTCCACCGCAAAAAGGAAAGGCGTTTCGGAGCGCATTGACGAATGGGATGTGAAGGAGAGCACCGTCGAGCGGCTGCTCGACATCATGATCGCCCTTATCGCCCTGTGCGTGATCTTGTGCTGGGGTTTTGTCACCCTCAGCGTAAGGCAGCACATTCTCACCATGATATTCGTTCCGCTGATGATCTATTTCACGCTCTCTTTCTCAGGTATGCGCCTGAGGCTGAGGGAACGCCTGTCATGGTTGATATTCACGGATGTCCTGGCAGTGATCAACGTCATCGTCCTGTGTTTCTACATGGATTCGGTATACGTCAACCAGGAAGCTGACTGGATGTACAAGATGGCATTCGCATTGGTAGGCTCCGTGGTCCTGCTTCTTTACGTCACCCGTGTGAAATACATGTACTACCTGACTGTGCCAGCAGTGTTGATCATCAACGCAGTAATGTGTTGGCTGTGGGGCCTCGATATACTGTATGCGATCATTTTGATACTTCTGCTCCCAATACCCTACGCCGCAACCCTCGTGTGCCACCCGTTCTACTTCGGAATCGGGCGCGTACATATGCGTGACGGTTACAGGCATGTCCCAGAAAACCTTGCCAAGAAGGTCCGTGCCAAACAGAGGGCTGAGCAGGCGGCCAAGGACCGCCAGATAAAGGAGGCCCGTAAAGCGGAAAGGGGCTCCAAGAAACAGGCCTGAGCTCAGTTCACTACGCGGAGCAGTTCCTTCAGTTTGCGTTTGGCCTGTCTGTCGCCCTGTTTCGCGGCGAGACTGTACCAATATGTGGCCTTGTTCAGGTCTTTCGGGGTACCGTCCCCTGATTCGTAGGCCATGGCAGTGTTGTATTGGGCATCCACGTTGCCCTGTTCCGCAGCCTTCTCGAACCATTCGAGGGCCTTGGAGAAGTTTTTCTCGATACCGCAGCCGGTGGCGTACATGTTCCCGAGGCGGAGCTGGGCTTCGGCGAGACCCTGTTTTGCCGCTCTGCCGAACCAGTATGCCGCGAGTCTGTCGTCCTTCTTCGTCCCGGTGCCGTCATAATAGCACATGCCGAGATCGTTCTGTGCGGCAGCTATGTCCTGTTCCGCGGCTTTGGTAAAATATTCCACGGCCATGGCGAAATCCTCCTGGACACCGTTGCCTGTGGCGTAGAGGAGGCCGAGGCTGTATTGTGCTGAGGGGTTGCCGTTGTTGGATGCGAGGAGGAGGAACTGGGCCGCTTCCTTGTCGCGACCCCCGTTCAGGAGATCCATCGCATTCTTCATGTCTGGATCTTTTCTGTCCTGTTCGCGTACGGGTATCTCGGGTGCGTAGCGTTTCATCTCATTCCTCCTTCTTCCGGATCAGCTTGAGGGCCTCTTCCGCATCGGTGACGCCTCTGCTAGCCGCGAAGGTGAGTAGTTCCTCTGCTTTATTATAATCCCGCTTGACTCCGTCCCCGTCGATGTAGAGGATGCCGAGGTTGAATGCGGCATCTAGGTGTTCCTGTTCTGCCGCCTTCTCGTACCATTTCGCGGCCTCCCTACTGTCTTTCGGACAGCCTTTCCCGAGATAGTGCAGGACCCCAAGATTGAACTGTGCCTCCGCCAGGCCCTGTTCCGCAGCCAGTGTGTACCATTTCACAGCATCGGCGTAGGATACCGGTACGGATTGACCGTTCTCGTACATCGATGCGAGATTGAATTGTGCCCCTGCATACCCTGCCTCTGCCGAGCGCTGGAACCATGCGAAAGCTTCTGAATCAGATTGGTCCACTCCCTCTCCATTCAGATACATCAGGGCGAGCTGGTTCTGGGCTTTGGCATGACCGTTCTCCGCCGCATCGCGGTAGTATTCCGCGGCTATCTCCGCGGAGCGTTTCCCAACCGTGCCGAGGTAGTTGATATTACCCATCTGGAACTGTGCTTCGGGATAGCCCTGTTCGGCGGATTTCCCGATCCAGTTCACCGCACCGTAATCCCCGCGGTTGAGGAGGATGGTGCCCAGGGATAATTGTGAAACCGGGTTGCCGTTCTCCGCGGATTTCCTGAAGAGCAGTATCGCGGTGTCGATATCGCCTTCGCGGTACATCTTCACCGCATCTACGAACAGGGGGTCATCTTTGGCATCGAATCCCAAGGTATCCACCGCCGTCAGGCCTGGGCATTCTTGGATTCGATCTCGTCGATGTACTTCTTGGCGCCTCTGATTCCGTTGTCGTAGGCCAGTTTGAAGTACTTCAGTGCCTCCGCCTCGTCCATCTCGACGCCGTCGCCCTCATAGTAGAGCACAGCGGTATCCAGCATGGCCTGGCGGTGGCCGAGGTCAGCAGCCTTCTTCACCAGACGGAGGGAGCGTGCGCGATCCATCCTGGTCCCGATCCCGGCATAACAGAGGCGGGCGAGGCTGTAGGCTGCTTCGGGTATGTCAGCATCCGCCGCCCTCTCGTAGAGGCGGACAGCGGTGACGTAGTCCTGTTCCACCCCGATACCGCGCTCGTAGAACGAACCGAGGTTGTAGATTGCCTGGGGGTGACCGTTCTCGGCGGCTTTGAGGGTCCATCCGTACGCTTTGTCGGGGGACTTCTGGGTCTTGTTGCCTTCGGCGTACATGATGCCTACTTCGCTCATGGCCGCGACGTGGCCTTTGCGGGCAGCATGGAGGAACCATTTGAACGCTTCCTTCGGATCCTTCTTGACCATTATGCCGTGGTAGTAGAACACACCCATGCGGAACATGGCGTCCGGATGCCCGTTCTGTGCCGCGGAGAGGAAAAGTGCGAAGGCGTTCGGAAGGTCCTTCTGCTGGAAGGCGTTCATTCCCGCCTGGTAGTAGATCTCTGCAGTGTCGGGGTTCGGGGCTGCCATGTTATCGTTTCCGCATGGATGTCCAGCTATTATAGGTTCACTCGAACGGCAGGCTTATCAAACCCTTGAGGGATTCGGCATCATGGCATTCCTCGATAACGCGACCTCCCAATCCGCCGATAACGACCTCAGAGGAGCGTATGCGGAGTTCTCCGAAGGTGCCTATAAGTTGTCGTTCTCTTCTTTCTCGGAGATCGGAGGGGGCGAGGCAGAATATTGTCTGGCATTCCATCATCTCAACGGGAAGGGCACCAAACGCGACCAGAAGGAGGCATTCAGGCTCTTCAGGGAATCCATGGGTCACGGTTATCTGCCTGCCATCTCGGAGGTTGCGCAGTGTTACGGATACGCCATCGGCACGTCCATGGACGATGGGGAGGCATTCAGACTGTTCACCGAAGCGGCTGAGGCCGGCGATCCGTACGGGATGGCGATGGTCTCGATGATGTATCTGAACGGGGACGGTGTGAAGAAGGATTCCAAGAAGGCCGAGGAGTGGTCCAATCGCTGCGAGGACTCCGGAGACATCGAGGAAATCGAAGTGCGGGGGATGGATTACCTCCTCAACGGAAATTACATCCTGGCACGTTTGTATCTCATGCGTTCCGCGGTTATGGGTTCGCCCATATCCGCGAAGGTCCTTGCCTGTATGTACGAGCACGGCGTGGGTGTCGCCAGGGACGTGGAAGAGGCCTCGGACTGGGAGGACACTGCCGAATGCAACGGATGGGATGAGGTCACCCGCACAGACGTTCTTGATTATGAGGACTGGCTGGGAAAATACATCGAATTGGAAGAACTCGGCGAGGAATGATCATTCCTCTTCGGGGATGACCTTGGGGATGGGGACATTGAGCTTCCTCAGTTCCTCGACAGCCTCCTCGCATCCGTGCTTGGCGGAGTCGGTGTAGAGTTCGATCGCCTTTTCCCTGGATGCCGGTCTCCCTTCCCCTTTGAGATACATGTCGCCGAGACTGCATACCGCCAGCCAGTTGCCGCGGTCGGCCGAGTCGGTGTAGAGCTTGAACGCCTTGTCGAAGTCCTGTTTAACTCCGCGTCCGTTCTCGAACATGTCCGCCAGATTGCATAACGCTTCCGGGTTGCCCTGATCGGCTGCCTTCTGATACCATTTGGCGGCCTCGTCGTAATTCTGTTCGGCACCGGTCCCGAAGTCATATGCCACCGCCAGGCTGAACTGGGCATCGGAGTTTCCGAGCGATGCTGCGATCTTGAACCACATGAGGCCGAGTTCGGAATTGGCTTCCACTCCTTCGCCTTCCATGTACATCCTGCCCACGGCCACCTGTGCGTCGAGACTTCCTTTCTTCGCGGCGTCCAGCCACAGATTGAATGCCTTGGTGGGGTTCTTGGCGACGCCCTCTCCGAAGTAGTAGAGGTTCCCAAGGATGTCCATGGCATCGGCGGATCCCAGCGAAACCGCCTTCTCGATATAGTTGAGTGCGGTGGTCTCGGATTTCTTCACACCGAGTCCGACACTGTAGAGATGAGCAAGTGCCAGACATGCCTCCGGGTTGTCCTGGTCCGCAGCCGAACGGTACCAGGATGCGGCCTGGGGATAATCTTGTTGGGTGCCGTAGCCCCCCTCATACATGATACCCAGATGGAGCTGTCCGAGGGCGTATCCTTCGATGGCGGCCTGCTCGAACAGTGCGAAGGCACGGTCGACGTCTTTGGTGACACCTATGCCGCTGTAGTAGAACCAACCCAGGTTCACACTGGCTTCGGGCATACCCTGTTCCGCGGCCTCGCTGTAGTATTTGGCAGCCTTCTTCAGGTTCGTCTTGACGCCGTACCCGTTGCTGTACAGGAGCCCCAGGTTGAACTGTGCCTCGCGCACGCCTTTCCTGGCGAGGCGAGAATAGATCCGGCGAGCTTTGTCCCATTCAGAATTGGAATAGAACTCGTAAGCCTTCTTCAGTTCTTCGGTGGAGTCCATATATTCCTCTATGGTGGCATCAGATTTAAGACCGCACGCTCAGAGTATGGTGGAGAATTCTTCCTTGCCCTTCCTTTCGCTGTGCCTTGCCGAAGGCGTCCCGTCCTCCGCAGGGTATCCGATGGGGAATAGGGCAGTGATGGTGTAGCCCTTGGTCTCAGGGAAGCGTTCTTTCACCACTGCAGGGTCGAAATACCCTACCCAGGTCGATTCAAGGCCCTGAGCGGTGACTTCCAGCATGGCCTGCGTCGCCGCGATGGTGGCATCCACATCGCCGAACCGCTTGTTATCGAAAGGGCGTACCCAGGCATCGTCGCTGTATCCGAACATGAGGATGCATGTGGAATTGAACGTGTATCTGGTGCAGGCCTTCATGTCCTCGATCCGGGAGGGACTTTTCACTACCCATACGTGCACCGGCTGGCGGTTGACTGCCGAAGGGGCACATCTCGCCGCCTCTATGATACGGTCGATCTTCTCCTGTTCCACAGGTTTGTCCGAGAAACTGCGGCAGGAGTACCGGGCTTGCATCGTTCCGAGAATGTCCATACTGGCAAATTGACCTGTCAGCATATAAAACTGGGGCGTAGTCAGTCCCATTCGGGGGGAATGTCCGCCTGTCTGCCTTTGACCATACGTTCATAGCAGCGCACGGTGGTCTCCACATCGGCGGCCGCGCGGTGGGCGGTGGTGACATCCACTCCGAGGTATTCGGCCACGGTCCCGAGACGGTGGTTGGGAAGGCATTTGTTGCATCTCCTGGAGAGGCGCATGGTGTCGGTGAAGTCGTTGCCGATGGGCTGGAGTCCGGCCTTCAGTGCACCGTCGTACAGGAAGTTCATGTCGAAGCAGGTGTTGTGGCCGAGGATCATATCCTCCCCCACGAAATCGAAGAGTTCGGGAAGTACATCCTCGGGAAGCGGGGCATCGCGGACCATGTCCTTGGTGATCCCGGTGAGGTCGGTGATGAACGGGGATACCTTGTTTATGTCGCCGGGGCGGACGAAACTGACCAGGCGGTCGGTGGCCCTACCGCCTTCGACCCTGTACGCGGCGAATTCGATAATCCAGTCTGCCATGGGTCTGAGACCGGTGGTCTCAAGGTCGATGCATACGTATCTGTCGGGTTCCGCTATGAGGCTCTTTCCCCTGCCGGGGCGCTTGTTCTCTGCCAATCGAATCAGTTTCTTGATGTGATTATCTTAGAAATATCTTCGTTGCAGAGACTGCCGAGACGCATCACGAAAGCATTGTTCTGGAGGACCGCAGAGGAAGTGATGCGCACTGCCGAAGGTCTATCCTGGCCGGCACGGTCCAGGTCTGTGATCAGGACATCCTTGGCCCCCTTGAGGGAGAGGGGTATGATCTCGTAAACCGAGTAGCCCTGGGGCGTTCTCTTGTCCACAAGCACGGCACATCTCTTCTTGGCACCACCGAAAGCGGCATCAGCAAGCCAGACCTCCCACTGCTTCGGGGAATTCTGTCTGGATGTTCCTGTAGGCTTGTAGTTCACCTTCATGCATCATGCATGAGCCTACGGCCATAAAAACTTATGACGAATCCGCTGCGAATCCGAGAATTTTTGAGAAGAAGCGCGGAGAGGGAGATTTGAACTCCCGAGGGAAAAATCCCACAAGATTTCCAGTCTTGCGTCTTACCGGGCTGGGCTATCTCCGCTTGTGAGGCGTCGTATTTGGTTCTTACATAAAAAGGTGTTGACGTCTGTCAAGACCAGTCTATATCGTCGCGCAGGTCCTGAAGATGATGTCTGGCACTTCTTGCCGCAGTTATTTCCTCGGAATCTATGTAGGCGAGAACGATGCCCTCGGTGTCCCCCAGTTGATCGATCTTCTGGCCAAGCGGGGAGAAGATCGCCGACCCTCCGTAGAATTTACCTGCAGGCCCCATACCGATGTTGTTGCAGAACGCGGTGTACACAGTGTTTTCGAAGGACCTGGCAGGTACCACGGTCTCCATGGCATTGCGTGATTTCTCTGCGGATGCACTGGCAACAAGAATCAGATCGGCACCTTTCTTCGCATAATGGCGGTGGATCTCCGGGAACATGACGTCATAGCAGACCTCCAGACCTATCTTCAGGCCCTCCCAGTAGACCATGGTAGGTCTCGAACCCGGTTCGAAGATGCCCTCGTCGTAGGGGGCGAAGTTGGCCAGATAGAGCTTGTCATACCTGGACTTCGAATCGGGGGTGAAGAAAACCAATGAATTGTATGCCTTTCCGGAACGGATCGTAGGCATGCCGACGGCGATAGCGATGCCTTTTTCCTCAGAGATGTCCGCTATGGATTCTTCAGCTTTCGACAAGGCCTCAGCATCGAAACTGCGGCAGCCGTAACTGGTAAGGAAGAGCTCCGGGAAAAGATAGATCTCAGCATTCGCAGACTCAATCGCCCGGCGGATCGTTTCCACATTCTGGAACACATCCTCAGACGCAGCGTATTGGCATATGGCCAAACCGACTCCCATGGGCTCTGAATCGCTGTCTCCGTAAAAAGCATTGACGGGTTGCAAGACTTTTAATTACTGATTCCACAATCAGTAATCATGGTGTTCCGCAGCATCCACAGAATGACTGAGGCTGATGCCGAGGTTCTCAGGGCTTTTGTCAGGGACACCGTAGCCGATGCTGGAGCCAAAGGCGCTGTCGTAGGCATCAGTGGAGGAATCGACTCCGCTGTTGTGACCAAACTCTGTGTGGATGCATTGGGTCCGGAAAAGGTCCATGCCGTATTCCTTCCTACCGACAGTACCCCTGAAAGCGATTACCGTCAGGTAGAGGGTATGTGCCAGCAATGGTATGTCTCTCTTGAGATCATCAACATACAGGGACCGGTGGATTCCTTCCGCAGTCTGTTAATCGAAGAGGGGGATAACCCTCTGCAGGCCGGGAACATGGTCGCCCGCTGCAGAATGATTGCTCTTTTCGACAGAGCCAAACGCAATGGTTCCATCGTGTTCGGGACATCCAATCTCAGCGAGCTCATGATGGGTTACATGACCAAGTACGGAGACGGGGCGGAGGATGCCACCCCGCTCTACGATCTGTATAAGACCCAGGTGTGGGAGATCGCGGCAATCATCGGGGTTCCGCAAGAGATCATCGACAAGACTCCGACCGCGGGCCTCTGGGCAGGTCAGACCGATGAGGAGGAGATGGGCATCAGGTATCTGGTCCTTGACAAGGCACTCAATGTGATGGAGCAGGGCGGAACCGATGCGGATATGGCCGAGGCCGCAGGGATATCAGTGGAAAAGGCTGCGGAGATCCGCAGGACCGTGAAGATCATGAGCCACAAGCGCTCCATCCCCGTCCACCCCAAGATCTGCGTAGGCCGTCACGACTAAAATCTTCCTATTTTGCGCTATATACCATTAAATCGTTGGAGAGTTATTCCAGCCCGATTATAGGGGGCATAGGGACGGAATCTATCAGAGAGGACGAAAGGTACGTTTTTGTCGGGGGCAGGAAACTGAAAAGGGGTTTCACCACCGGTTCCTGTGCCACTGCCGCATCGAAGGCCGCAGTGCAGATGCTTCTGTCCGGCGTATCTGTCACTGCCGTGGATATCATGACCCCCCGCGGCATACCTCTCCACATCGCAATCGAGAACATAGAGATGAAAGATGGGGAAGTGACCTGTGCCGTGAGGAAGGACGGTGGCGATGATGCCGATGACACCAATGGTGCATTCATCTGTTCCAGGGTCACGCTGACCGATGAGCCAGGCATCCACATCGACGGAGGTGTGGGTGTGGGTAGGGTCACCAGAAAGGGTCTCGACCAGCTTCCGGGCAACGCCGCCATCAATCACGTTCCGCGCAACATGATCACCGAGTGTGTGGAGGACGTGATGCAGGCATACAAGTACAGCGGCGGAGTCAACGTACAGATATTCGTCCCCGAAGGGGAGATCATAGCCAAGAGGACTTTCAATTCCCGCTTGGGAATCACCGGTGGGATCTCTATCCTGGGGACCAGCGGTATCGTCGAGCCGATGAGCGAGACCGCGCTCCTCGGTTCCATCAAGGCCGAGATGAAGATGTTCATGGGAACGGGGAGGAAGTTCCTGCTCACAGTTCCCGGCAATTACGGTAAGGATTTTGTGAAGGATTATCCCGCTCTCGAAGGTCAGCAGCCAATCGAATGCAGTAATTTCATCGGGGATTTCCTTGACATGGCGATAGAGCTCGGTGCGCAAGGGGTACTGCTCGTAGGGAACCTCGGGAAATTGGTGAAAATCGCGGGAGGAATCATGAACACGCATTCCCGCAATGCCGATTCGAGGATGGAGATCATCGCATCCAACGCGATACTCGCGGGTGCTGACGCGGAAACCGCAAAGGAAATCCTCGGATGCATCTCCACCGACGATGCATTGGAGCTCCTTAACGAGAAAGGGCTGATGGAGAAAACGATGGAGATCCTGATCCCGAAGATAGAATTCCATATGAATCATCGTGTCAAGGGAGATATCAAAGTGGCCGCGATAGTGTTTTCCAGCGAGTTCGGGACCCTCGGACAGACTCCGAGCGCCGACGAGCTCCTCGCAAAGGTGGGGGCGAAGGAATGAAGGTTGGCATAATAGCATTCACCACAAACGGTTGCCGTACCGCCAAATCCGTGGCAGGGGCCTTCCCTGAGGATAAAGTGGAGCTATTCGCGAAGAGTACCTCTGACGAACTCGACCTTACGCACGTGGATTGTTCCATGAGGCAGTGGACCAAACAGGCCTTCGAGACCTACGATGCCATAGTGTTCATCGGTGCGATAGGGATCGCAGTCAGGGAGATCGCACCATTCATCAGATCCAAGGACGTCGACCCCGCGATCATCTCCGTTGACGAGAAGGGTAGGTTCTCAGTCCCCATCTTAGCAGGCCACATCGGCGGCGCCAATGCGCTGGCAGTGAGGATCGCAGGTGTCACCGGAGCATTGCCCGTGGTCACCACCGCGACCGACATCAATGGGAAGATCGCAATAGACTCATTCGCTGTCAATAATAATTTGACAATCATGTCGCTCAAGGCCGCGAAGGATGTGGCTGCCCGTATTCTGGCAGGGGATCCGGTAGGTCTCCTGTGCGAGGTGCCGGTCAACGGTGAGGTCCCTCCGGAGCTGAAGGGTCCTGCGGATTCCCCCACGGGCGTGTACATCGGAACAGAGTCGAAAGCGCCCTTCGCAAATACCTTGCACCTCATGCCCCGCGACCTGGTCCTGGGCATCGGATGCAGGAGGGGCACACCTCAGGCGGACATCGAGGACATGGTCGTCAAGGCCCTCAAGGAAGCAGGGGTCTGTATGGAACGTGTGCGTGCGGCTGCGAGCATTGATCTCAAGAAGGACGAGAAAGGACTACTCGACTTCGCAGCGGAGCACCGTATCCCCATCACATTCTACACCTCCGACGAGCTCAACGCACTCGAAGGGGAGTTCTCAAAATCCAATTTCGTGCAGTCCATCACCGCAGTGGACTGCGTATGCGAACGTTCTGCGGTGAAAGCATCCCGCAACGGCAGGATAATCTTGAGGAAGTTCGCGGGCAACGGAGTAACAGTAGCAATCGCCGCAGAGGATTTCGCGGTCGATTTTTCAAAGGTGAGGAAATGACGGGCAAAGTTCTTGTTTTCGCAGGCACCACCGAGGGAGGGGCGATAACTGACCTTCTCGCAAACGCCGGTGTGAAAGTCCATGCATGTGTAGCGACCGAATACGGAAGGACCTCCGTTAGACCCAATCCCAATGTGGAGGTCTCGTCCCGCCCCCTTACGCCCGAGGAGATGCGCGGACTGATGAAGGAGTACCCCGTGGTCGTCGATGCAACCCACCCTTATGCCACCCGTATAACTGGACACATCAAAGAGGCTTGTGCGGATACCGGGGCAGAATATGTCCGTCTCAGGCGCCCAGAATCCGACACTAGCGGTGATGACATCGTTTGTGTCGACAGTATCGACGCTGCTGTGGAGTTCCTGAAAGGGACAGAAGGGAACATCCTCGCCACCACCGGCA
>CAMNNR010000014.1 GCA_946545675.1 uncultured Thermoplasmata archaeon
TGGCGATTCCCTCGTAGCCCTTGAGAGGGTGGGTGGGGATGTCGGGCATGGATGCGGTCATCCTGTCCTTATCGAGGTTCTCGTCGAAGAACACTGGCAGGATGAAGTTGGAGGGGTCGAGGCGGGTCTCGCGCACGAGGTCCCTGATCTGGGGGGTTGTTCTGAGCCTTCTCGGCCTGGTCTGTGGAAACATTGTGTTCACTCCTTCTCTGGTTTGATGTCGAATATCTGTTTGGCGGCCTCGATGACTTCGGAGTCACCGTTCTTGGCGGCCGCTCTCAGGTTTTTGATTATCTGTGCGCTGATCCTGCTCACGATGGAATGCGTGAGGTCGTCCAGAAGTTCATCCGCGTCTTTCTTGCCCACGCACGAGTTGGCCTTGATGACCTCGGCAGTGCGGATCTCCTCGAAGTCGAGGGAGAGTTTGCGGATTATCTGGTTCGCGCCCTCGATCTTCTCTTCCTCCTCTACCCTTGCGAGTTCCTGGCTGATGATCTTCTGGGCGTTGGTTATCTCTTTCTTCCTGCGGGCCACGTTCTCCGCGGCGATGGCATCTAGCGAGGCCATGGTGCGCAGGGTGACGTTGGGGAGTTCCTCGACGTTCGGGTCCACGTTGGTGGGAACGGACACGTCGATAATCAGGAGGGGCTTGTTCTCCCTTCCTTTCATGGCTTCGGCGATCTTGTCCCTGTCTAGGATGTTGTGCTTAGCCGAAGTGGCGACCAGGAGTAGGTCGGATTTGTTGATTACCTCCTTGAGACGGTCGAATCCGATGGCCACTCCCTCGAGTTCCTTTGCGAGTTCCTGAGCCCTCTGGAAGGTCCTGTTGGAGACGATGACTGTGCGGGGGCCCTTGCCCACGAGGTTCTTCGCTATGACTCCCGCCATGTCGCCGGCACCGATGATGGAGATGTCCTTCCCTTCCAAGGGGCCGATCTTCTCCTGTGCCAGCTCTATCGCGGCATAACCTACGGAGACTGCTCCTTTGTTGAGATCGGTCTCCGTTCTGACTCTCTTGCCTACGACGATCGCGTTGTTGAAAAGCGAATAGAGCACACGCCCCACGTGGCCTTCTTCCTGGGCCTTTGCGAACGCGTCTTTGGTCTGGTGCTGGATCTGGTCCTCGCCCACGATCAGCGAGTCGATTCCGCAGATGACCGTGAAAAGATGCTTGATGCAGTCCTTGTCATCAAGTATGTACCAAACCTGGCGGTCTGCGAATGGGACGTTCTTCTTGACGAGTGCGTTGAGGGAACGTTTCATTCCGTCGCTGTTGTTGGTGGAGATGTAGGCCTCAAGTCTGTTACAGGTTCTGATGACGACATATTCATCGACGTATTTGTTCTTGGCCAGCTCTTTATTGACTGCTTCGTTCAGGTGGGGGATGATGTCACTGAGGCACTCCATCCCTCCCGCGGATGAGTGTGTTATGTGCAGACTTACCAGCATTTGTATCCGCTCGATAGTGTTACGTTAACTGTTCCTCCGTAGCACACTTCCTTATTATAATATTATGCGGGTTGGTTTTACGAGCCAAGTGGAATGTCGAAAAATTCGGGCCACGTTATATTAATAAATGGTCCGCATTAGTCGGTGCATGGTTCAATGTCCGCGCGGTACCAGGGATTTCCTCCCTGATGAGCTGGAGAAGAGGAGGGCCTACGAAGGCACATTGCGTAACGTAGCCCGCAGGTTCGGTTTCAGGGAGATTCAGACTCCCATTTTCGAAGAGGCAGAACTGTTCATCCTCAGGTCTGGTCCCAACGTGCTGAAGGAACTCTACGCTTTCAAGGACAAGGGAGATAGGGATCTGGCACTTCGTCCCGAGATGACTGCCGCGGTAGTAAGGGCATTCGTTAACGGTATGAGCAACGATCCCAAACCTATAAAGGTCTTCTATTTCGGACAGTGCTTCAGGTACGAAAGGCCCCAGGCAGGCAGGTATAGGGAGTTCTTCCAGTTCGGTGCGGAGATTATGGGTGCGGCAACACCTGAGACCGATGCGGAGGCCATCTGCATGGCAGCCACCATGATCAAGAGTCTGGGTCTTAAGAACTACAAGCTCAGAATCGGACACATCGGGGTACTCAGGCAGAGGATCGCCGATATCGGCGTCCCCAAGGAGAGGACTGCGGAAGTCCTCCAGAAGCTGGACAAGAAGCTTTACGATGAGGCCAGGCCTCTTCTGAAAGAGATGGGTGTCAGCGACGCTGACATGGATGATCTGTTCAAACTCACCGAGACCGTCGGCGGCACCGAAGTGCTCCCGATGGTGCCCGGAGAAGCCGGGGATTACCTCAGGGAGGTCGTCGACTATCTGGACCATATGGGAGTCAAGGACGTCGAGATTGATCTCGGTGTTGTCCGCGGACTCGATTACTACACCGGAATGGTCTTTGAGGCCGAAGCCCCGGTACTGGGTGCCGAGAAGCAGATCTGCGGAGGGGGTTCCTACACCCTGTCTGAGCTGTTCGGCGGGGAGAAGGTTTTCTCCACAGGTTTCGCTGTCGGATTCGACAGGATTCTTCTCGCTATGGAGAAGGAAGGCATCGAATACAAGAGGGAGGGTATCGACGCATATGTCGTCGCTGTCTCGGACGACGTAAGGAAGGACTCCTTCGGAGTGGTGTCGATGCTCCGTGAGAACGGCATATCCGCCGACATCGACATCATGGGCAGGAAGCTCGGCAAGGCCATGAAATCCGCTTCAACGGTATGTGCCAGATATGCGGTCATCGTAGGCGCCAACGAGTTTTCCAGGAAAGCGGTCACCCTCAGGGACATGGAGTCCGGGGAGCAGACCGAGGTACCCATCAGCGAGCTCGTCCAGAGAATCAAAGGCTGATTCCCCGCCATGCCAGACATACTGCCCTCTTCCGAATGGCCCGCAAGGATCGCGCCCGGGACAGTCATTTTCGTACGTCACGGCCAGAAGGCCGGAGGCGGTTTCTCAGCCGACCTTACTGAAAAGGGTCGCAGAGATGCAACCGAAGTGGGCAGAGCCCTTTCCGACAAGGTCGACTTTTTCATCGCCAGTCCCTCGCCGAGGACCGTTTCCACCGCGGAATGCATCAGGGAGGGGAACGGTTCCGATGCCAGAATACTGCAGGAAGAACAGCTTGCGGAGCCGGGTCTGGGTCTTTATACGGAATTCCGTCCGGCGATGAAGTCGTTCATGACCCGTATCCTGGAAATTGTCGAGGTCAACCGGGCGCAGATCACCGTCGCTGTCACACATAATTTCGTTGTGGACTATGTGGCAGCGGTATTCGGCGGTTCGGGCGAATCCGATTTGCTCTGCGGACTTATCGTGGACGTTGGACTCATCCGTGCCGCTGTCGAACAGCTCTGAGTCGCGCACATACATATAGGGGGAATCCTTTTTGCGGGTTGTCCGACGCCTGTTGTAAGGGCGGATAGGAAAGTACCCACATGAAAGCATTACTTAACGACGGAACTGTACAGGAAATGGAAGATGGTCTCTCGGTACTGAGGCACACTACATCCCATGTTCTTGCACAGGCTGTGAAAAGGCTCTATCCTGAGACCAAACTCGCCATCGGCCCTTCCGTGGCCGACGGATTCTACTATGACATGGACCGCGAAGGCGGTTTCATCGACGAAGACCTCGTGAAGATCGAGGCCGAGATGAAGAAGATCGTGAAGGAGAACCTCAAACTCGAGACCTTCGCCCTCCCCCGTGACGAAGCCATCAAGCTCATGCAGGACAAGAAGGAAGATTACAAGGTCGAACTCATCAGGGACCTCCCCGAAGATGCGAAGATCACCTTCTACAAGCAGGGCGAATTCACCGATCTCTGCGCGGGACCGCACGTCCTTTACACAAAACAGTGCAAAGCGTTCAAGCTCACTTCCGTGGCAGGGGCATACTGGCGCGGCGACGAGCACAACAAGATGCTCACCAGGATCTATGGAACCGCATTCGAGTCCAAAGAGGAACTCGACGCATACCTCACGATGCTGGAAGAGGCGAAGAAGAGGGACCACAGGAAGCTCGGAAAGGAGCTCGGTCTCTTCATGTTCGCGGAAGAGGGACCCGGATTCCCCTTCTTCCTCCCCAAGGGAATGGCCCTCAAGAACACCCTCATGGAGTACTGGAGGGAGATCCACAGGGAGTATCATTACAACGAGATCTCCACCCCCCTCATCATGAACCAGTCCCTATGGCTGCAGTCCGGTCACTGGGATCACTATAAGGACAACATGTACACCACGACCATCGACGATGAGCCCTACTGCATCAAGCCGATGAACTGTCCCGGTGCGATCCTCACCTACAAGAACGAGGCCCACTCCTATAGGGACCTGCCCCTCAAGTACGCTGAGGTCGGTGTCGTTCACAGGCACGAGAGGTCCGGAACCCTTCACGGACTCATGAGGGTCAGGTGTTTCACCCAGGACGATGCACACCTCTTCGTGACTCCCGACCAGATCGAGAGCACCATCGAGGATGTAGTCAGCATCATCGATACAATCTACACCAAATTCGGTTTCAAGTACAAGATCGAGCTCTCCACCCGTCCCGAGGACAGCATGGGAAGCGACGAGGACTGGGAACTGGCCACCAACGGACTCAAGTTCGCTCTGGAGAAACTCGGCCGCAAGTATGAGATTAACGAGGGCGACGGAGCGTTCTACGGCCCCAAGATCGACTTCCACCTTGTCGACGCCATCGGCAGGACCTGGCAGTGCGGAACCATCCAGCTCGACTTCCAGATGCCCCAGAGGTTCGGAATCGAGTACACCGGTGCGGACGGAGCCAAGCACCACCCGATTATGATCCACCGTGTGGCCTTCGGTTCGATCGAGAGGTTCATCGGAATCCTCATCGAGCACTATGCGGGTAAGTTCCCTGTCTGGCTGGCGCCCGTGCAGGTCAAGGTCATGTCCGTATCCGAGAAATCCCGTGAATATGCGGAGAAGATCACCAAGGCCTTCTTCGATGCCGGATTCCGCGTCGAGAACGATGCGAGGGACGAGAAGATCGGATACAAGATCCGTGAGGCACAGCTCCAGAAGGTCCCCTACATGCTCGTCATCGGCGAGAAGGAATCCGAGGACGGAACCGTCGTAGCTGTCAGGAGCAGGGACGGCGGTGATCTCGGTACTATGAAGACGGAAGACTTCATCGCCAAGGTCAAGAAGCAGATCGCGGACCGCGAAGATTGAAACTTTTCAGGGCCCTTCGGGGCCCATCTCCACTTTGGACTCCTGGGTCTTGTGTGGGTCCACGCAATATGTCGTATTTTACGAATCCCAGTGTTGGGTAAGGGGGTTTCCCGCTCATGCGGGCGTGATATGGTCAGGCACCAAGCTCGGTCATTTTGAAGAACAAACTGTCTGCTGTATATGGGATAAAGGCCAAAATCATAGATGATGACGGGAGACCGCATGTGATTCTCAAGGATGCGCTCCGCATTTCAGATATGCCTTCAGCGGCGTAAGGAGGACATGAGGCGATATTCCAGGTTCCTTGGTATAATGGCCATTTACATTATGGTTTTAACATCCAAAGATATTAAATCGTGTATTTCGGATTCCTGGCCGATATAGGTATGGTCACGGTTTCGGTTCTTGGGATAGGGTCGCATACAGGTTATGTGATGCAGCCTGTAGCGGAGCAGCTTCGTAGGGAAGGTTACGATATCAAGTTGAACTGTGCGGATTCGACAGCCCTCGACGAGGATCTCAGCGAACTCACTGAGTTCTTGAAGAAGGTCGAATCCACCGACATCCTGTTCCTCAGCGTCCACGGTGATGTTTCGTTCTTCAGGCATTATGATAATCTGAAGACTGTGATAGAGGCCAACCATATTTCCACCCTTCTTTTTGGCTGCGAGGAATCGGTAGTTCTGGGGTACCGCAAATACTTCTTGGGATCGGATGCGGATTACCGCAAGCTCTTGAGCCTGCAGACTATCGGAGGGGATGAGAACGAACGTTCGACACTCCTCTGGACATTGAGGCATTTCGATAATGTCGATGTAAGCATCCCTGAGACCGTTAAACCTCTGGCTCAGGGCGTTTATGTCCCTGGAAAAGGAGGTATGTCACTCGAAGAAGGACTTCGCGATGTAGGTAAAAGCGGGCGTCCGGTGATTCTCATAACTTTTGTCAATGCATTTTTTACAAGACATAATACAGATGCCATCGACGCCCTCTGGCATTCAATCGAAAAGGTCAGAGGGGAACCTCTGGCAATATTCCTCCACACATACGAGAGCGAGATAACCGGATCCATAGGGTTTGCACGTATAGTGGACGAATATCTTCTCCGCAACGGGAAGTCGATAGTCGATGCGGTACTGAACACCATGGGTTTTTCGATAACGCTCCTCGCCCACCCCGGTTGCGGCGAGCAGGTCTCCCCCGACAACTTCCTGGAGAGACTCGATGTTCCCGTATTGCAGGCAATCAATCTGCAAGGCTCTACCAAGGCGTGGAGGGAGAGTCCTTTCGGCCTCACGCCTGCGGAGATCGCATACTGTGTGGTCGGCCCAGAGTATGACGGGCAGATTGACGCCCCACCCTATTGTGGTACGGATAAACGCAGTAACGGGGATTACAGACAGGCCCCCATACAAGACCGCTGCGATGCCCTGGCCGAGATGGCCTACCACTGGGCAATCCTGAGGCGTAAGCCCGAGTCCGAGAAGAAGGTGGCGATTCTCATCTACATGTACCCTCCGAGACAGGATCTGGCCGGAGGAGGATACGGTCTCGACACGTTCCAAAGCGTGGTGGAGATGCTCCACCGTCTCAAGCAGGCAGGTTACAAGGTGGATTGGATCCCTGAGGATTCCAAGGAATTGGCCAAACGCATGACTGATGGCGTAACCAATGACGACAACTGGAAATCCGATGCTCAGCTCCGCGAAGGTGCTGTCGACCTTATCTCGAAGAAGCAGTACATCGAATGGTTCTCCGAACTCCCTGAATCAGCAAGGAAGCGCTTCATCGAAGCATGGGGCGAACCGCCAGGTGACATACACATCGTGGACGATACTCTGCTGATCCCGGGTCAGATGAACGGAAACGTGTTCATCGGATTCCAGCCCGATCGCGGCAAATGTACCACAGAGGCGTATCACGATCCCGAGACCGCTCCGCCGCATCAGTACCTCGGATTCTACAGGTGGCTCAAGTACACCTGGGGTGCGGATGCGTTGGTCCATGTGGGTACGCACGGGACTCTCGAATGGCTTCCTGGTAAAGGGGTAGCCCTCTCCAATGAGTGCGATCCCGATATCATCTTGGGACAGATCCCCAATATCAACCCTTACATCATAGACAATCCCGGAGAAGGGATGCAATCCAAGCGCAGGCAGTATGCCGTCACCACGACACATATGATCCCATCCATGGCCCGTTCGGGAGGGTACGACGAGATCAACGAACTGGAGATCGCTGTACAGCAATACCTCAAGACCAGAGACACTCAGAACGGTTCGAAGACCTCAGCAGTCATGCAGAGGATAATCGACCTGTGCGTCAAGCTCAACATGTTCTCCGATCTTGGTCTGAATGCGGAGTGTTCCGCCGAGGAGATGGACATGAGCATGGATCGCCTTTACGATTACATCCTCGAGGCCAAGGACGCTCTGATAAAGGACGGTCTCCATATCCTCGGAGATGTGCCAGATGGCATACGTATGTGCGAGATGCTCTATTCCCTCGTCAGATATCCGAACGGCACCGTTCCCTCGCTGAGAGAGGCGGTTGCGCATTGCCACGGTTGTGAGATGGAAGACCTTCTCAAAGATCCTTCGGGAGTGCGTCCCGACGGGACTCTGAACGGTGAACTCACGGATATCATCGACGGAGAGATGTTCTCGATTATCGAGTTCTCCCAATCGGTGGGTTTCGATGCAGAGAAGACCCAGATGGAGGTAAAAGCGAGATTCCCGAGGGCGGGTAGTGACCTCGGGGAAGCAGTGGAGTTCCTCTGCGGATTCTTAGTGGATGCGGTCCGCCGTATGGATGACGAATTGGTTTACATCCTGGCCGCGTTGGACGGCAGATATGTTCCTCCCGGCCCATCAGGCTGTCCCGGCAGAGGCAGAGCGCAGATTCTCCCAACCGGACGCAATATGTATTCCATTGATCCCGACAGCATCCCCTGGCACATCAGCTGGGACATCGGATCGGAGATGGCGGAAGCAATGGTCCAGAGGTATGTGCGCGAGAACGGTGTCTATCCGAACACAGTAGGGGTGATCCTCTGGGCAACCGACACTATGAAGACCGGAGGCGACGATGTCGCATACGTCCTCAGGCTCATGGGGCTCCGCCCCGTATGGACAGGTTTCGGAGGAAGGGTCAAGGGATTGGAAGTCATCCCGTTATCCGAACTCAAAAGACCCAGGATAGATGTTACGCTGCGTATTAGCGGTTTGTTCAGGGATACCTTTCCCAATCTCTCCAACATGCTGGATGCGGGTGCGAGGATGGTCGCCGATCTCGACGAGGACGACGATAGCAATTATCTTGCGGCCAACGTCAGGAAGGATGTGGTGGAAGCCATCGCCGCAGGGATCCCTGTGGATCAGGCCAGAAGGGACGCCTGCATCCGTGTATTCGGGGATGCTCCGGGTCAATACGGGTGTGGCATTTCCTCCATGGTCATGACCGGCAACTGGAAGACCGTGAATGACCTCGGGGAGAGCTTCGTAAAGCACGGATGCTTCGTTTACGGTAAGGGGTATGTCGGCGAGGCCAGGCCAGAACTTCTCAGGAAGCGTCTGAGTGTGATGGATGCCACGGTCAAGAACCACAACACCCGTGCCGTAGATATGCTGGACATGGATGACGACTTCGATAACTTGGGCGGATTCAATGCTGCCGTTACGGCAGTGAGAGGGAAGAAACCCATGTCGTTCATGGGCGATTCTTCGGATATGCAGAACCTGAAACTCCGTACTGCCCAGGAGGAATGCAGATTCATCTTCCGCAGCAAGATCGACAATCCCAAGTGGCTCAACGGTCTGAAGCAGCACGGTTTTGCCGGAGCCAAGGAACTTTCCAAGCTCTTCGATTACACCATGGGCTGGTCTGCCACCTCGGACATCGTGGAGAACTGGATGTATGACGATCTGGCACAGCGTTTCGTCCTGGACGAGGAGACCCGCGAGTGGATAAAGGACGAGAACCCCTATGCGATGATGACCATGCTGGCACGTCTGCAGGAAGCGGTGGACAGGGGATTCTGGGACGCTTCCGACGAGGTGCTAGAGAAGCTGAAGGACATCTACTTGGATTTCGAGGAACGCATCGAGGAGATCACTGATAGGTGAGGAGTTCGTCAGGTCCTACCAGTACCACGTTATCCGCTCTTGCTTTCTTCACCAGTTTGTCTTCGAAACCGGATATCGAGAACATCATCAGTGATTTATCTGGTACATTCCCTATCTGTTCAGCACGGGCGATGAACGCCTTCAATGCACCGGAATCGATCTTCCCGCTTCTGAATTTGCAGTCCGCGATGATGGTGTGTTTCTCCCCTGCTATGTCTATGATAGCCGTGAGGGTGGGTTTGTTGGTGTCTTCTTCCTTCATCCACCATTTGCCTACGGAGATGCAGTTGAAGTGGGTACGGAGGTACTCTTCGCAGATGTCCCTGAACCTCAGCTCCATGAACATGTCGATGTAACGTTCGATGTCCTTGAACTCCCCCTTGCCCGGGACGTCGAGGGCGGGGTTGTTCCTGATAGTGACGAAGTAGAACGCCACCAGAGGATTGTCGAGGATGTAGGCGGGTTTCTTGGGAGAGTCCCCTATGGGGACCAGTGCCCTGATCAGTCCTTCATCCACCAATTTTTTCAGATAAATATCGCAGAGCTGTCTCGAGATCCCTTCCTTCTTGGCGATGTCGACCGGACGGCCTATGTAGGTCGCGATATCGGAGAGGATCGCACAGCAGTATGCATATGGTACAGAACTCTGTCTGAGTATGAGTTCCGCCTCAGCGCACAGGCGGGGGAACGGACCGAGGAAATTCTTCTCGACATTGTCCTTGAAGTCCGGTTTGTTCATGAGGGTGTGGTAGAGCGGGTAACCGCCGACCGCCATGTATGTCTTCAGGTTGTCTATGGCGCTCATCTTGGGGTGGATGCGGGCGCATGATGCCATGTCCAGGAGCCCTAATTCCATCTTCTCGGAGAAGGTGATGTCGTATCTGTCGTAATCCTCCCGACCTACGAGGACTATCATCAAGTAGTTGTCGTCGGAGAACTCTTTCAGTGCGGCAGGGAATTCCGACGGTGCGTGGTGGCACCCGTCGAACACCACGATCGGGTCTTCGCCTTTCACCGCTTTGGTGAGGGCGGAGAAGGCATCACGGAACGATCCAATCTCAGACTCCAGGGGTTCGCCCGTGTATTTCTCGATGGCCATGACAAAAATACGCAGACATTCCGCAGGAGTGCTCTCCGGGAATGTCACGTATATGCAGCGATGCTTCTCACAGAACTTCCTTATCAGCGCAGTAGCTCCTGCACGTGGTACGGTCTCGATGTAGCAGTTCCTGATGTTTGACTTGAACACCTCGTTCAGGGTCTTGAGTTCGGCGTTCCTCCCTGCGAATGATGCCATATTTAACAATTTGACAAATTGTATTTGACATTAATAGTTCTTGCCACGATTATGACTCGATGGCAGACTTCACACCTTGTGCGAACCTATCTGCGTCGAGGTCTTCCAGCTTGAAATACTTGGCCCCCAGTTTCTGAGCCAGCTTTTCTGCGTTGTCGAAGTGGGGGAAGCCCATGCCTGCATCGACCACTATCCATCCCACATGCGGGATGCTGAGGTCCTCAGCCATCTTCTGCACCTCGTCGTTGGCGTTAACTCCCTCCTGCAGGGGGACGTTGGCACGGCCGTCAGTGACCAGGATGATGAAGCACCTCTCTCCGACGTGGCATCTCGCATAGGCCGTCATGTATTCATCCACACGGACAAGTGCCTCTCCCAGCGGGGTCTTGCCTCCGGTGGGGAGTTCCTCCAGCCTCTTGTAGCTATACTCGACGGATTTGGTCGGGGGGAGGATCATATCGGCGGACTCCCTGCGGAATGCCATCAGTCCGATGCGGTCCCTCTTGACATAGCTGTCCTTGAGCATGGAGAGGATGGCTCCCTTGACCGTGGCCATCCTCTTGCGTACGCCCAGCGATCCGCTGGCATCCACTAGGAACAGGAGCGTGCAGCCACTGCGCCTCTCGCGGACCTTCTCGCGGATATCCGAGGGTTCGATCACTATACTCACTTTGTCGCTGCTCCTCACCTTCTGATAGGGTGCAGCGGCGCGTATGGTGGCGTCGAAAGCAATGTCCTGCGTCTTCCCGTCGGGTATTCTGGAGCGGGCATATCTTCCGGTGCCGTCTGCACTCTGTGCCATGGCTCTGCGGCCTTTGCGGGTCTTGGTGCGGGCAGGCAGGCGCTCGTTCTTGTCGAGGTAGTCGATGACCCTGAACTCCCTGCCGATCTCGAACATCATCTCCTCGAGGTCGGGGAGGTCAGGCGGTTCGGGAGGCTGTTCCTCGTTTTTGTCATCGTCGTTCTCCTCCTGTTCCTGCCCCTCATCCTCCTCTGGGGGTTCCTCAGGTGGCTGTTCCTCGTTGTCATCCTGCGGCGGTTCCTCCTCAGGAGGTTCCTCCGGAGGTTCGGGGGGCGGTGGTGGAGGTTGGTCATAACTTCTGCGGTGCGGTAGGCACAGCACGGCAGCCTCCTCAATGTCCTTCTTCATGACCTCGTCCCTGCCGTTCAGTGCGGCTAGGGACTCGGCGCAGTTGAGCATGGCGATATCGCCTCTGAGTCCATCGGCTCCTACCTTCACGCACAGTTCGCTGATGACGTTCATCAGTTCGTCCGATATCGTCACCAGCGGGAGGATCTTCTCAGCCCTATCGATCTTCGTGCGGACCTCGTTTTGGTCCTGTAAGAATTTCTGAGTGAAGGAAGCGGGATTGGTTGCGAATTCCGCATTGCGGGTGAGGACGAGTCTCCTTTCTTTCTCCTCCATAGGTGGTATGTATGCGCAGAGGTCGAACCTGTCGAGCATGTGCTCGCTGAGGTCGGAATCCTCGGGATTCATGGTCGCCACCAGCACGGTGTCGCAGGGGTAGGATGCGGATATCGGCCCCCTCTCCACCCTGACGGTTCCGCTGAGCACGCAATCTAACAGGCCGGATAGCATGGCGCGGTCCATGAGGTTGACGTCGTCGATGTAGAGGATGTTGTGATGGGCCCTCGAAAGCAACCCGGGCTGCATTTCGGGATGTCCGGACTTCAGGGTCTTTTCGATATCAAGTCCGCCGAAAAGCTGTTCGTCAGTGACGTTGAGCGGACAGTTGACTATTCTCTTCTCGGAGATGCCGGAGCAGGCCCTGGCTAAGGTGGTCTTGGCGGAGCCTTCTCCTCCCCTGATTAGAACGGTGCGTATGCGGGGGTTGGAGAGTGCGCACTGGAGTGCCCTCTTGGCATCATCCATCCCCACGACGGCGGTGAACGGGAATGCGGTCAGAGACTCTGCAGACATGTCTCGAGTTCCTCTTTGTCGAGTCCGCCCTCCTCGAAGGGACGTCTCTTGAGACGATGTGCCAGCACCAGTTCTGCGGTGGCACGGATGTCATCCTTGGTGACCTCGGTCCTGCTTTCCAATGCGGCATTTGCCTTGGCGGCTTTGAGCATGGTTATGTCTGCCCTGTGGCCATCGATCCCGAAGTGGATCGTAACGGATACGATGGAATCGACGATTTCGTCGGAAGCGGTGACTTTGGGTAAGAGGGCGCGGGCCTTCTCGAGCTTCTCGGTCATGGCATCGAGGTCCTTCTGGCACTTCGCGATGAATGCCTCTGGGTCCATGTCGTACTCCACCCTCTTCTTTACCACGGTGGCCCTCTTCTTGACGTCTTTCTCGCCCTTGATGTCCAGCGAGAGCCCGAACCTGTCGAGCAGCTGGGGTCTCAGGTCCCCTTCTTCGGGGTTCATGGTTCCGACCAGGACGAACTTGGATGGATGAGAGAAGGAGACGCCTTCCCTTTCGACGTAGTTGACCCCCATGGCGGCGGAGTCTAGGAGAAGGTCCACGAGGTGGTCGTCCAGCAGGTTGACCTCATCCACGTAGAGGATATTGCCGTTGGCGGCTGCCAGAACACCGGGTTCGAACTTCTTCTCCCCGGTCTTGAGCACATGCTCGAGGTCCAGCGTACCCGATACCCTGTCCTCGGTGGCGGAGAGAGGCAGATCGATGACCCTCATCCTGACGGTCTCCGGTTCGAGTTTCTCACCCTTGGCGAGTCTTTCCCTGCAGTACGGACAGTACCTGTCCTCGCGGCTGAACTCGCAGCGGAATGGGCACCCCTTGACTACGGTCCTGTGGGGGAGCACCCTGTTCATCGACCTCACGGTGGTCGATTTGGCGGTTCCTTTCTCTCCTTTGATCAAAACGCCACCTATGCCGGGGTCCACTACATTCAGCATCAATGCCCTTTTCATATCCTCTTGTCCGACGACTTCGGTGAAGGGGAATACCGCAGGTTCTTCTGACATCTTACCAACCTATATCTTATGGAGAATATCTCCAACATGATGGGTGATGCAGTTTACTGTTTTATAGGTATAGTCGGAATCCACATGTTCCAGATATCTGATAGTAGCTGTCAAACAGACCAATATTTATATTGGGTGAGGGAGGTTAAGCAATCATGAGCAACCGTACCATGTACATCATCGCATTTTCCGTGTACATGGTGTTCGTAGTAGCCCTTGTCGCTTTGTATTACTTCTACAAAAACAACAGCGATGCGATGCTCATGGGGATGTATATGCTCTCATCGGGATTGATGGGTGCCACCGTCGTCCTGGGCGTGATATTCCTCAGGGAGAAGGACAGGCAGGCCGTGATCGAGCGTTTCGAGATGAGGGCCGCCGAGGACAGCGATTGGGACAAGAAGGACTGATCAGGCGTTCCTGTCAGTGAGTTCTTCTATGCGTTCCTCAGCCTCAAGATACAGATCCCTTAGTTTCTGCTTGTACTCGTCGGTCGCATCCCAGAGTCCGCGCTCGATGGCTTCCTCCAGGCGCTTAAGGATGTTCATCATGGCGTAGGGGTTGACGTCCTCCATCCATTCCTTGGTGTCTTGATCGAGAAGGAACTTGTCGGCAAGGCCTTCGTACATCCAGTCCTCCGTGACGTCCGAAGTGGCTCCCCAGGCCATGGTGAATTCCGTGAGGTTCGCCATCTCAGCGGCTCCGCGGTAGCCGTGTTCCTTCAGTCCGTTGATGAACTTGGGGTTCAGGACCTTGCTGCGGAAGGTGTAACGCAACTCGTCCTTCGTGCTTCTGACTTTGGTCTTCTTGGGATTCGAACCGTCGCCCATGACCGTCATGGCATCCTTCCTGCCGTATGCACGTACGAAGGCGTTCATACCTCCGAGGTATTCGTAGACGTCATCACAGTCCAGCAGGTCGATTTCCCTGTCAGGCATGTTCTTCACGGTGACCCCGACTCTGCTGAAACGGCGGATGAATTCCGATTTCATCTTCTGGCCGTAATTGCCTTTCTCGTAACCGTTGCTGCACCAATCGATGTATACGTCGGCGAGGTCCTGCACAGTCTTCCATGCCCCTGTCTCTATGGCTTTGTTCACGCCCGTACCGTATCCCCCGGGTGGCGCTCCGAATATGCGCACCGAGTTCCTTCTGCGGGCCTCGTCGGGGGTGAGCCCTTCGGCTATGCCTTCGACTATGTCCTTCCTCAGATTGGCTGCGAGAGAGTTATCCTCGTCGGATTCATCGAGCGAGGCTACGAGTTTCACGGCGTCGTCGAGAAGGTCGATGATGTTAGGAAAAGTGTCTCTGAAGAGGCCGGTGATGTTCACTGTTACATCCACTCTGGGTCTTTTGAGTTCTTCCAGTGGGACGACTTCTAGGTCGATAACCTGTCCGCCCGTCTTCGACCACACTGGTTTCACACCCATGAGCCATAGGATATAGGCGACGTCGTCGCCTCCGGTCTTCATGGTGTCGGTGGCCCAGATTATGAAACCCACCTCGCGGGGGAATTCCCCTTTCTCGGAAGTGTATTTCTCTATCATCTGGTCGGCCATTCTCTTACCGATTTCCCATGCAGAGCGGCTGGGGACGGTGTCCGGGTCCAGGGAATAGTAGTTTCTTCCCATGGGGAGGATGTCCGCATTGCCTCTGGTGGGTGCTCCCGACGGTCCCGGGAGGACATACTGGCCATCGAGTCCATCCATCATGTTGCCGATCTCTTCGGACATCTTCAGGACGTTGGGTGCGACCTTTTCGCACATGAACCGGACTGACTCTTCCAGTTCAGAGGTTATGCGGCCGTGGATCTCCTTTATGCGGGAGATGCAGACCTCAATGTCAAAATCGTTCTCACGGCAGAATGAGACGAATTCCTGGACGGCGGCATCGAGTTCGTCGGTGATTTCGCTGTTAACTTTCCCGTCGGTGATTCCTGCGGGATCATCCAGAAGCGATTGGAAATCGTATCCTGCATTATCTGCGAAGGCATCCCTCAGTGATTTCACATCGCCGTTGTCGAGCCTCATGAGGGTGTAGATCATCTCGTCGAGATGTTGGCCCACCGGGATTCTGCCGAGTACGTGGAGGTCAGATCTCACCAGGGCATCCTTCACCTCCGAGAGGTATTCGTGCAGATCTACGATGTGCTCTTCGAATTCTTCAGGCGTAACGTCCTCCGGGAGATCGAGGTCGTTCAGTATCTTATGTTCCCTGGTACTTTCCAATATCTGGGATA
>CAMNNR010000015.1 GCA_946545675.1 uncultured Thermoplasmata archaeon
AGCGGATCCGCTCCGCTTCGAGAAGATTACCTCGACCGACCGCAGGGGAAGGCACACGGTGAACGATGTCACCTTCACGATCCGTAAAGGAGAAACGGTGAGCATCGTGGGTCCCAACGGATGCGGTGCATCGGACCTCATGGATACAGCACTCGGATTCATCTCTCCCGAGAGCGGGAGGATCTCCGTCTCAGGTGTGGAGATCGACAGGCAGACCGCACGTTACGCACGCGGGAAGATCGCCCATGTAGGGAGCATGATGAGCCTCCTCAGGGGGACGTTACGGTATAATCTCAACCCGCATCGGGAACGCTCCGATAAGGATGTCCTGGAAATGTGCCAGAGGTGCGGATTGAATCCTTTCATCCAATCGCTTCCCGAAGGTCTCGACACCCCTATCGACATCAATGACAGCAAGATGTCCGGAGGACAGAAGCAGCTCGTGGCGATCGTGAGATGCCTGCTCCGCAAAAGCGATATTTACGTATTCGACAACTGCTTCTTCTCCCTCGACCAGACCACCAGGTAGATGGTGATGGATACAATCAGAGATGTCTGCGCCGGCAGCACCCTCGTCTTCTGCATGCATGACGTCTCCACCTGTCCGTTATCCGACAGGGTGGTGGTCATGGACAAGGGTCGCATCACCGCCGAGGGCACCCCGAAAGAGCTCATGGAGTCCTCCGCCATATACCGCAGCATCGCCTGTACCACCGACGGGGGTGAGTCGCAGTGGATATGATCTCTTCCTTCCGCCAGTCCCTGAACCGTCTGGTGGAATACATCGGTGACCCCAAGGACAGGGGGACCATCCTCTACTGTACCATCCTATCCATAATAGCCACAGGGGTCTTCTACACCATCCCCTACATCTGCGGTCAGCTCCTGAACCACCTGGTCAAGATGTCGGGCGACTACGAGTTCGATTACGAGTTCATCGTCACCCTGTGTTCGATCCTGATACTCATCGTCATGTTCTGGTATGTGGCCACGTCCGAATGCGCCAAACGCATGACGATCCTCTCACTGGATACCACCAAGCGCATGAGGATAGGTCTGCACAACAAGATGCTGAAGGTACCTGTCACCTACCTTGATTCGATGCCCCCGGGAGACCTCACAGCCCGTTTCACCAACGACCTCCCGGCCGTGGGCAAACTAATCTCCGCGGACAGTGTAGGATTCGTGGTATACAACACGATGATTGCCGCCATCCTCGTGATGATGCTGGTCACTAGCCCCTATCTGGGTCTTCTCTATCTTGTATTGTTGCCGGTGACCCTGACCGTGGGGCAGCGCATCACCGCCGCTTCCGAGGACGGCATGGCCGAACAGCGCAGGAGGATATCCGACCTCAACTCTAGGATGAGCGACATCATCACCTCGCACCGCACCATCAAGAACGAGGTGCTAGGGAAGAATGTGCTCTCCGAATTCGAGAAATCCGAGGAGGAGTTCACCGATGCCTATGTATCCACCAAGATCCGCTCCGCCATGATCGGCCCCGTCACCGCCATCGCGGCGAATCTGGGGTATATGCTCACAGTGGTCATCGGTTCGATGCTCATCATCGAAGGTATGCTCAGCATCGGCATGTTCATGTCCTTCATGATCTACGTGAGGATCGTCACCACTCCCCTTTCCAGAGCGACAGAGGTGTTCAGCAGCATCCGCGACGAATCCATCTCGCTGGACCGCGTTCTAGAAGTCCTCGAGGCCCCCGAGGAAGAGAATCTCGACGAAGGGAAGGAGGAAGTGGAGATCAATGGGGATATCGCGTTCGAGAACGTGGACTTCTCGTACTCCGAGGGAAGGAAGGCCCTGGATTCCCTGTCGTTCACATCCAAAGCCGGGGAGATCACCGCACTCGTGGGTCCCACCGGTTCGGGAAAGACCACCGTGGCTAACCTGCTGATGGGATTCTACAAGGCTGAGACAGGAAGGATCACCATAGACGGGAAGGACATCAACGAGATATCCCACGCCAACCTCCGCAATCAGACCTCCGCCGTCCTCCAGACCCCTTGGATCTTCGACGGCACCGTGCGCGAGAACGTCGTCTACAACAACCCCGACGTGGATGAGGAGACAATCATGAGGTATTCCAAGCTGACGGGTCTCGACGATTATGTGCAGAGCCTTCCCGACGGATACGAGACACGTATCGGAACCGACCTCATGATGCTGCCTCTGGCACAGTGCCGCATGGTAGCCCTTACCAGAGCATTCATCAACAACCCGAAGATAATGATCCTCGACGAGGCGGTTGCGGGTATGGACCCCATCACGGGACAGTCCATCCTCGACGGACTCAAGAACGAGATCAAGGGTAGGACTGTCATCCTTATAACCCACAACCCCGCACTCATCAAACAGGCTGACAGAGTGGTCAGGATCGAAGAGGGCAGGTGTACGGGCATCACCATCAGACAATGATCAGACCGTACGGAGCACTTTGGCAGGCACACCGCCGACCACGGTACGGGCGGGGACGTCCTTGGTCACCACGGCACCAGCCGCGATTATTGCCCCGTCACCCACGGTGACTCCCTTGAGCACAGTAGCGTGGGAACCTATCCATACATTATTCCCGATCCTGATGGGTGCGATGTGACAATCGAAGCGGTTCTCTGGTTCCAGGCCGTGGTCTATGGTGGCGAAAACCACCTGATGTCCGATCTGACAGCCGTCACCGATCTCTATCGCACCCTGTCCCTGGAAACAGCATCCGGAGTTGATGAACACGTTCTTCCCGATGCGGACGTTCAGCGGATAATCGAAGAAGATGGGGGAGAACATGCGGAATCCCTCTCCGACAGGTTTGCCGATGAGTTCGGAAACCAAGGATGCGAGTTCCTCGGGAGTGTGATATTTGTTGTTGATCTCCGCGAGCTTCCTCTGGGATTCGAATGCTATCCTGTCCATCAGAACGAAAGCGGGATCCCCTGCCTTGATGACCGCACCATCGCGCATCATGGCATTGAGACGTTCAACATCTTCCGCTGTGTAATCCTGCATGAGGTGCGGATGGTTTTTCCGCTTAATTACCCTTGGTGGACAGATTTATGATTCTGTCAGATTCGGCGAAATCCCTCTCGAACTTCTTGATGTACTTCCAGGCCAACCAGGCCATCAGTGCACCGCCCCATATCTCGATGGCACCCATGTACACGTAGATGGACTCGGAGGAGTTGAAGATCAGCGCCATGAGGTAATATCCCGATACCATCACGAGGTTGCGGGCGAGGGCGGAATACATCGCGACCTTCGAATGTTCCAGTGCCTGCAGGAAACCGCTTCCCACGAACACTTGGGACATTCCCGGGAGCATGACAGCCATCACGAGGAAAAGCAGGGTCATGTTCATCCTCAGATACTGCAGATCATCGGCCGCCGTGAAGATGCAAGCCAGGGGATATGACAACAGTGCCAGGACCACCGAAAGGTAGGTGGTGTGCTTCATCGATCTCCTGACTGCGAAACGGAACGCACTGTCGATCATCTCCGGGTGCCCGGACGAGAACTCCGCCGAACAGACCGACACGACGGCACCGCTGTAGGCCTGTGCGGGAACGAGGACCATGTAGGCCACCCTCCAGGCGGAAGTGTACACTCCCACCGTGTCCGCCCCGGCGACCCCCACGATGATGAAATTCATGGGGATGTTGATGACGCTCATCACGACATACTCGGCAGATTGGGGAAGTCCCACGATGAGGATCTCCTTGGAGTACTTCCTCGAAGGTATCATATCCCTCAGCCTGAGGGAGACGTACATCCCGCGTCCGCGATAGCACATCAGTCCGAGGATGAGGGATACCAATCCTGCAATCACGGTGGCCCAGCCAGCACCGGCCACGTCCATGCCGAACCCGTAAATAAACAGAGGGTCCAGGACGATGTTCGTAAGCGCACCGGCCACCTGGATGATCATCGATGCCCTGGCCGCGCCTTCTCCCCTGAGTATTCCGGACATCACAGAACCGGCGATGATGAAGAATCCGAAGGCGAAGACCGGGAATCCGTACGCGATCGCTTCCTCTGCGGCCTCGGGATCGCCGAAAACGTGCATCAGCGGACCCAATATCGGGACAAGGATCAAGGCAAGCAGGATACCGAAGGCTATCATCAGGAACAGCGACTGTCCCGCGGCATGCGTGGCCTCCTCCTGTTGCTTCATACCCACATATCTTGCGATGGCAGCGGCTACACCCACTGCCAGACCGTTACCTACACCGACCAGACTTGCATAGAGCGGATAGGCCAGACTAACTCCGCCGACAGCTTTACCACCGAGCCACGATACCCACAGGATGTCTGTCATGGCGTTGAGGTTCTGGATGAGGATGGCCACAGCTAACGGGACCGCCATCGAGGGGATGGCGATACGGGGATCGCTGAGGAGCATCTTCACACCCATAACCTTTGACATGGAATGCGCCGATTAGTCCCCAGATATATACACCTTGGCGTGCGCGTGTGCGTTATCTATTTAATTAAGGGAACGATGGCCAAGCGGTTAAAATGAGGATTGCGGCGGTCTTAAGCGACAGATGCCAGAACAGGAAGTGCAACAAAGAGTGCGCCAAGTTCTGCCCCCTGATGAGAACTGGTGTTGAAGTGATTACCTTCGGAGACAGGGGGAAACCCATCATCTCCGAGACGCTCTGCCACGGTTGCGGTATCTGCGTGAACAAATGTCAGTTCGATGCCATCAAAATCATCGGTCTGGCGGATGAACTCAAGGAGGAGATGATCCACCAGTACGGCGAGAACACCTTCCGCCTCTACAGGCTGCCCACCCCCAAGAAAGGCATGATAACCGGTATCCTCGGACCCAACGGAATCGGTAAGACCACCGCCATCAACATCCTCTCAGGACTGGTCATGCCCAACCTCGGAAGATATGACAATCCTCCCACCAAAGAAGAGGTGCTGGCACATTTCAAAGGCACCGAGATGCACGAGTACATGCAGAGCGTGTACGACGGCAAGATAAAGGTTGCTTACAAGCCCCAGTACGTCGACCTCCTCCCCAAATCCACCAAGGGAGTGGTGCGCGACCTCCTCTCCAAGAACACCGACAGGATGACTGTCGACGAAGCGGCCAAGACCTTCGGATTGGAGCAGGTCCTCGACAGGGACATCACCAAACTCTCCGGAGGAGAACTGCAGAGGGTGGCCATGGCCGCCACCTGCATGAAGGACGCGGACATCTACTTCTTCGACGAGCCCACCTCCTACCTCGACATCTACCAGAGGGTGAAGATGGCCCGCATCATCAAGTCCCTCGCATCCGATGACAAGTACGTCATCGTCATCGAACACGACCTCGCCATCCTCGACTACCTCGCAGACAACGTCAACCTGGTCTACGGTTCCGAGGGAGCCTACGGAGTGTTCACCCTCGGCAGGCAGGTCAGGGTGGCCATCAACGCCTACCTCAACGGATACCTCCCCGAGGAGAACATCAGGTTCAGGGAGAGGCCCATCGAATTCGATCTAATGGCTCCCTCCGGCGAATGGAACACCCCCGAGCTCATCGATTTCGAAGCTGTGTACAAGGATTTCGGTGAGTTCAAGCTCGATGTAAACAGCGGATCCGTGAAGATCGGCGAATCCGTGGGAATCGTGGGGCCGAACGCAACCGGTAAGACCACCTTCGTCAAGATGCTCGCCGGCGAGATCAAACCCGACAGGGGAAGCGTCAACGGAGTCATGAAGGTGGCATACAAACCCCAGTACATCTCCCACGACTACGACGGTACCGTACAGGAATACCTCTACGCAAAGAACTACGAGCTCGTAACCTCCAGCATCTTCGACACCCAGGTCCTCGGCCCTCTGGCCATCAAGTTCCTTATGGAGAAGAAGATGGCCACACTGTCAGGAGGAGAACTGCAGAGGGTCGCCATCGCGGGATGCCTTGCAGAGGACGCTGACATCTACCTCTTCGACGAGCCTTCCGCTTATCTCGACTCCAACCAGAGGATGGAAGCCGCCAAGTGCATCTCGGGAATGATGGATAAGACCGGACGTTCCGCTATGATCGTCGACCACGACATCTACTTCATCGACATGGTCGCCGATTCGATCATGGTGTTCGGCGGAGAGCCCGGGTTCCACGGTATCGCGGAGGGTCCCTTCAAGATGAGGGAGGGAATGAACAAGTTCCTGAAGTCCGTGGACATCACCTTCAGAAGGGATGCCGACACCCACAGGCCCCGTATCAACAAAGAAGGTTCCAACCTCGACAGGACCCAGAAGTCCATCGGAGAATACTACTATCCCGACGACCTGGACCAGAACAAGACCAAAGCGAAGGAATGACCTTTTGCAAGGTAAGGCGTTTGGAAAAAGGATTCAGGCCTGGTAAGGGCGGAAGTCTTCCTTTCCGAGACCGCAGTCCGGACAGGTGAAGTCGTCGGGGACGTCTTCCCACTTGGTTCCGGGTGCGATGCCCTTGGAAGGGCACCCTTTCTCTTCGTCGTAAATCCATCCGCACAAGCAAACGTATTTCGCCATGTTTTACAAATCGGCCTTATGTATAAAAAATATTGAGTGTAAATTCATTTAGTCTACCCTAAAAATTACTGTCTCTTATATATAGGACTACTAATATTGGACGCTGTGGGAATATGGGAAAGACAGACACTCACATACACACGTATTATTCTGGTTACAACACCAAGGTAGGTGCACTGCGCTTTCCCGAGTCTGTGATAGATCCCAGCGTTCAGGTCGACAACGCTCGCAGGAACGGTGTCAACGTGCTCTGCATCACCGACCACAACGAGGTCGAAGGAGGCTTCGTGGCGGAGAGGTATGCCAAACAGTTCGATGACATCGAAGTGGTCGTGGGCGACGAGGTCATGACGGACCAGGGCGAGGTCATCGGCCTCTGGCTTACCGAGAAACCCAAGAAGTTCCTCACACCCGAGGAGACAGTCGACATAATCCACGAGCAGGGCGGCCTGGCTATCGCGCCCCATCCTTTCAGCGTCCACGTGGACGGTATGCAGGAGAAGATCTTCGAGCTCCCCATCGAGGGATTCGAAGTGATCAACGGCGGCCATCCCGACCCGTATTCCAATTTCTTCGCAAAGAGGGTCATGGACCTCTATCCCGGCAGATGGGCCGAGACTTCAGGTTCGGATGCGCACAGCATCTGCACCACCAACTACAACTGGACCGAGTTCCCCGGTACAACCGCAGAGGACCTCAGGAAGGCGATCATCAACAAGACAACCGTCGGCAAGGGTGTTCCCGCCCCCGTCATGGGACAATTCCAGTGGAGCTACGAAGTGGTATGGGGAGGTCAGAAGCTGATGTACCAGGCACTCAGGAGGAAACTCGAACCCGTGCCCGGAAACGAGCTGATAGCGAAGTGCCTCCGCAACACCGACATGAAGAACGTCACCGGAATCATCATGGGATTCGTATACGATGTTCCTTTCACCGGGATGCTCGCGACACTCATCAGCACAGCCACCCTCAAGAGGCGTGCAAAGAAAGCCCTGAAACAGATCGACGAACGCATCGCCAAGGTGCAGAAACTCATCGCCGAGATCGATTCAAAGAAATTCCTCGCGCTCACCGGCAAGGATGTCGGTCCGCTGAAAGAGGCCGCCGCGGAGGTCGAGCTTCCCCGTGTCATCACCCACTGACATTTACGGCATCGCAGTCAATGTGCCAGCATCCCATTTGGAGATTCTGATGGATGCCATCGATTCGGTCATGGGACCGCTATATCCCGGCTACAGCAGGTCCTTCTGTTATTGGCCGGTGAAAGGTACGTGGAAGACCGAGGAGGGTGCACATCCTTACGACGGCGAAGTGGGTAAGATAAGTGTCGCCGACGAGATGAGGCTGAGGTTCGTCTGCAGGAAAGAGGACGTACAGGCAGTCCTGAAGAAGATCGACGAAGTCCACCCTTACGAGGAACCCGCTGTCGATGTGATCCCCCAGGTGTCCTGGAGGTCGCTCATTCCTCCTTCTCTTTCAGATTGAAGACGTTGTCGAAGGTCCTCTGGAGCCTGAAGGTCTTGATGGAATTCCTCCTGTACTCCACATCCTCTGGGGTTATGAGGCCCATGTCCTGGAACCTCAGGAGGAGCTTGTCGCCCTCGTCGTAATCAAAGTAGATGCCCACGACGATATTGAGCAGGTAGTTGCGGCAGTAGATCTGGTCGGGGATCTTCCCGTTGGTGCTCTTGGCCATGACATGGTCGAAGACATCCTTCTTACCAAGGAGTTCCAGGCCGGATTCACAGAGCTTGATGCAGCGGGGGTAGTCCTCGGTGTTGTACACGCCGATGATGGCCGCATCGTTGATGTCGAACCTCTCGATGTCGCTGATCTTGAACTCGCCCAGTGTCTCTGAGAGGTCGGCGACGAACTTGTAGTTGTGGTCCTCGGTGGCCGCCGCGAAGACAGAGACGATGAAAGCGGATACGGAGGATGCGTCGGCAGCGTCGAGGTATCTCTTAAGTTTGACCTTGTCGGGCTCGGAAAGGGCTGAATACCACTTCTTCAGTCCGAGTTTAACGATCTTGTCCGGGATGTCCTTGTTGCCGAAGCCTAACATGTGTCCAGAAACGGCGACCGCTGATAAAACGATGGCGGTGGTCAGTCTTTCCTTATGCTGTTCTTGTCCTTCTTCTTCCGACCCTGGCGTATGACATACTGGGTACCCAGTACCGTGCGCCCGGTGAACTCGGAGCGCCTGTTGGGGCAATCACGGGGACAGTGTTTGCAGTGAGTCTTGTCGCAGGCCTCTGCCATGAAGGTGATGTCGACATCGTCGGAAAGGGATCTGCTGACCTCCTCGGTGAATCTGTTAACGATATCCTCCGCCTGCCTCACGGTGAGATCGCAGGGAACGGTCATGTGGGCATCGATGTGGACCGCGGCACCGTAGCGGTTGACCCTCAGGTGGTGGACGTCTATGATCTCGTCGGTCCTGATGTGGTTCACGCACTTGGTGACTTCCTTGATGACCTGCATATCGGCCCCGTCCATGATACCGTTCATGGACTTGAAGAGCACGCGTATTCCAGTGATGATAATCACCACACCGAAGATGAGTGCCATGATCGGATCGATCCAATATGCTTCCACACCCATCGATGCGAGGATGTACACGATCGCAAGTCCCAGTATGATCCCCACAGAGGAATACGTGTCACTGCAGAGATGCCTTCCGCTGGCCTCGAGTGCGACGGAATTGCTGTTCTTACCCATGCGGATGGCGGTGAATCCCATGGCGAAATTCGCTATCGCGGCAACGGCTACGATGATAAGACCCAGATCGAGTGAACGGAGGGTGTAATCTCCGAGGATGATACGCTGAATCGACTCGAATATGATGAGGAATCCTGCGATCATGATCATCGAACCCTCCACCGATGAGGAGATCAATTCCACCTTACCGTGTCCATATGGGTGGGAGTCATCAGCAGGCTGCATTGTAAGATAGAGGGCGTACAGCCCTATGACTCCCGCAGCAACGTTGACGATGCTCTCCAGTGCATCCGTCAGGATGGCAACGGAGTTCGTGATGAAATATGCCAGGAACTTCCCGATCATGAGAAGAGCCCCCACTATGGCTATGATACGTTGGAACTTGTAGTTCTTCATGGCCGGGGAGTCTTCGGACGCCATACGTGCGTTAGCAGATTGTCCTATTTACATATTTTTGCAGTTAGGCATTATTAAACACGTTTTCAGTGAATCCTAAAAATCATAACCGCCTCGGGATTATTTCTACGGGTTACAGAATATCGGATAATACCTCCGAAAATCGAGGAACGAAAGTCTTTTTACATCATTGGGAATCCTCACGGACATGACAAAGTACAACTCCGTGACGGAGGCAATCGGGAACACACCGCTCGTGAAGCTCAACAGGGTCGCACCCGCAGGCTCACAGGTCTATGTGAAACTGGAGGGCGGGAACCCCGGCGGCTCCATCAAGGACCGCGCGGTGCTCGCGATGATCAACGATGCGGAGGCCACCGGCAGGCTGAAGGCCGGGGGCACCATCATAGAACCCACCTCAGGCAACACCGGTATCGCCATCGCGATGATCGCCGCCGCGAGGGGATACAAAGCGATCATGGTCATGCCGGACACCATGTCCAAGGAGCGCATGGCCTACATGCAGGCATACGGTGCGGAACTTGTACTCACTCCCGGCGCACTAGGGATGAAGGGCAGCGTCGACAAGGCGGAGGAACTGCAGAAGAACACCCCCAACTCCATCATCATGGACCAGTTCGGAAACCCAGCTAACATCATCGCTCACCGCGCAGGCACAGGGAAAGAGATCCTCGAGGACCTTCCCGATGTGGATTATGTGGTCGCAGGCTTCGGTACCGGGGGAACCATCACGGGAATCGCCCTTGCCCTCAGAGATGCCGGTTCCGATGCCAAAGCTATCGCCGTGGAACCTGCGGAATCCCCTCTCATAACCGAAGGAAGGGCCGGTGCACACGGCATCCAGGGAATCGGGGCCAACTTCGAACCCGGCAACTTCTACAAGGCTGACGTAGGTGCGGTGGAGACCGTGAAGACCGATGATGCGATTGCCATGACCAAGAGGCTCGCCCGCGAGGAAGGGCTCTTCGTCGGCATTTCCGCCGGAGCCAACGTTGTGAAGGCAGTGGAGATCGCTGAAAGGCACCCCGGCGCGAAGATTGTGGCCATCGTTCCCGACAGCGGTTCCAAATACGTGAGCACCGGGATATACCAGTGACCGTCAGGCTTATCTGCTATCAACCATACAGGTATGTATCCAACCCTATGCTCCCACGATAAGGTGATATCATGATAACACAGAAAATAGACACAGACGAGGCACCCATCGCAGTTGGTCCCTACTCCCAGGGAATCAGTGTCGGAGACTTCGTCTTCACTGCCGGGGAGATCCCTGTCAACCCCGTGACCGGCGAAGTCCCAGAGGCCATGGAGGATCAGATCAGGCAGGCCCTCGACAACGTCATCGCCATCCTGACCAAAGGCGGAGTCCCCAGGAAGAACGTGGCATCTGTCACGGTATATCTCACGGATATCAGGGATTTCTCCACCATGAACCTCATCTACGCAGAATATTTCGAGGAACCTTTCCCCGCCAGGTCCTGCGTACAGGTCAGCGCTCTGCCAAAGGGCGTGCGCATCATGATCAGTGCGGTCGGCATCAAGGAATCGTTCTGATCAGAGATATCTGTCCTGCTCGGGATTCACAAGCTTCCCGAGCACGGCATCCCTCACGTATGCGTTGTATGCGGTGAGGTCCTTCTTCTCCTCCACGATCGAATCTACGCACTTCTTCACGTGGCCGAACACCTCGCGGAAGATGCGGCAGGAACTTCCCCCGTTCTCCTCCAGACCGTTCTCGGCCATGGCATCGATGCTGCATCCGCCCTGACAGAAATTGAACAGCTCGCAGGATTTGCATTTCTCCCTTCTGGCTATTGTGCCCTTCAGGATTGTCGCGAAGCCCTCCGAACGGAATGCGTCGCCTATGCTCCTGATCTCGTCGATATTACCAAGTTTCATGGAATCGGGACAGGGTTTGGCACAGGGGTAGAGGTCGCCGTTGGGATACATGCACAGCCATTTGGTGAGACAGGAGCTGTGGGCACAGTCGGAACCCTGGGGGTCGCCGAGTGCGGATAGGACGTAGAGGTAATGGGGGATCAGGGGGACCCTGACCTCAGGATCGTTGAACCACTCGTCGAAGGCCTCGATGCTCGACCTTATGTATGCGTCAGGGTCAGGGACGAGTTCGGGATGGCTGACGGCACACCCCAGGGGGACCACGGGATTGATGCTCACGGCGGATCCGATATCGCGGAAGTGGCGGTATATCTCCGCCTGTCTGTCCTGGGCGCCGCGGGATATGGTCGAACTGACGGAGAATACCCTCTCCTTGTCGCTCATCTCGACGATGCGCTTGGCGACCGCATCCCCGTCGGGGCGGAGGAGCGGGTTGCAGGGGCCCTCGTGGGATATCCCGATGTTGACCTCGTTCTCCTTGCAGAACTTGATGAACTTCCTGTCGAGGGCGACACCGTTGGTCTGGATGGTGTTGCCGTATCTGAGGAGGCCGAAGATGCGCTTCTGCATGTCCAGCACCTTCTTGTAGAAGGAGATCGGGAGATTCAGCGGCTCCCCGCCGTGCCAGATGAACCAGAGGGAATCGTATTCCCGGTTGAGAAGATTGAACAGGCGTTCCAGCCTGTCGAATGATATTCTCGCTCCCGAGGACATCTCCTCGGGGGAGTGATAACAGTGCCTGCAGCCCATATCGCAGGCAAGGGTGGGTTTGATGACCACAGACAGAAAACGGCTCATGTCTCAGAGTCCGGATTCCTGTATCTCAGAAGGGCCAGTAGGTGTAGAACCCGTTGAAACCGTGGGTGCAGTAGCAACAGCACACGCAGCAGACGACGACTCCGCCGATGAGGGCAGCGTGCTGGGCGTGGGTCCTGCAGCATCCGTAGTTTCCGCAGCAGGGGTAGCAGGGGGGATCGCCGTTGACCGCACCGTGAATGCTGTCGTTATCGGCGTTCTTGGGAGCGTTGTAGTCTTTGACGTGCTCTTCTCCGGTCTCGATGGCGAGAGAGGTGAAGGCGAGGGGGGACTGACTCATGTAGGATGCGATTAAATCTTCTACAGGCTGTGACATTTTTCTCACCCTGCCATTGCTGGCTTGATAACCTCCGTAACCTTTCCCGATATATATTAGGTTGGGATATGTTCGCGCACGTATAAGGCTCTGTGACGGGCCAAAACAGCGACATACCATTTTATGCTACCCGACAGATGGGGTCTCGGATGTTCGGTTACACCGTACCGCTGTACTCAAGGCTTTCCGCCAGGAATCTCGATGCATATCAGAGGTATTACTGCGAGACCTGCCACCAGCTCAAGGCACAGTTCGGCCTGGTCTCCACCGCCGCGGTGAACTATGACATGACGTTCAACACCATCATCCTCAACTCGGTCATGGGCGGCGACGATTCTTTCCCTGTCACACCGAAATCCATCAGTTGCGTCTTCAGGAAGCCCGGGACAACGGAGCCAGTTTTCAGTAAGATGGCCGCTTACACCATCCTCCTGACCAAATGGGAGCTGTACGACGACAAGTGCGACAAGCCCTCGGCCAAGACCCGTTTCATCGATCTGGTCCTGAGCAAGGCCATCGCCAAGGCCGAGGAGGAATTCCCCGAATACGACAGGATCGTCGGGGAAGGATTCGAGAAGCTGAGGGATCTGGAATCCGAAGGGTGCACTGACGCTGTCCATATGGGCAAGACCTTCGGGAAGGCACTGACCGAACCACTCTCAGATATCGCGGGAGAATACGACTTCCCCGCCCTGCGCAGCCTCTACACCGACCTGACCGCCGCGGTATACGTCATGGATGCCATCGACGACCTCGAGGACGACTTCATGGACAACACCTACAACCCCTTCATCAAGGCATGTCCCAGATTCGAAAACCGCGACAAGTACATGATAGAGAACCTGTACCGGATCACGGGCCTCGTGAACGGTGTCGTGAAGGACCTTCAGGATTCCTACAGACAGGTCAGGGAACGCATGAGCATGATGCAGGAAGTGACCGATAACATAATCTTCCTGGGTGTCCCCGAATCGGCCAAGAACGCAGTAGCGGGACGCAGTGCGGCCAAGATGAGCGTGAAGAATGCGCTGGAACTCCGGAAGGAACGGACTTCCACTTATTGACCCAGAGAATTCCTTCCGCAGGGGTCGTACCTGTCGCAGACACCGAGCAGGAAGATCTCCTCCCCCGTGAGTGCGCACTTGCCCTCGCCGAAAGAGATCTCCGCGTGGGTGCAGTTCTCACAGAATCCGGGGCGGTATCTGGCACATGAATCCTTGGGTTTAACGACCTTGTTGTTGACCATGCAGGCCCAGTCGTCCTCCGAATGGACGCAGTACCTGCAGACGTCACACTTGCCGTATCTTTCGTCGGTCATCCTGACACCGTAGATGCATGGGGTATATGTACCTCAGCGTCCGAGGACGTTGATGCCCGCGGACTTCATGACATCCAGTGCCTTCTCGCCGAGTTCGGGATCGTAGGATGCGACCAGATCCGGACTGATCATGACGTTGCATTCCGGCATGGAGGACTTGATGAGTATGGCGTTCACGATGACACAGATATTGGTGGCCACACCGCAGAGTTCCACGTCGGTATAACCGGATGCGGCAAGGTGCCTCGCGAGTTCGATGCTTCCGAAGGTGGACTTATCGAACACCCTCGATTCCTGCGAGAGACGCTTGAGCCTTCCGAAGATCTCGCATCCCTCGGTCCCCTCCACGCAGTGCAGCGTGGGGACCGTCCTCGCCTCAGAAGTGGAAGGGTACTGGGCGGCGTCGTGCACGTCACGGGTGAAATACACGTCGATCCCATTGTCTATGGCATCCGCCACCTTATCGAAAATTAGAGGTTCGAGAGCGAGCGCTTCCGCGCTGCCCAGGGAACCGATTACAAAATCCACCTGGTAATCGATGACGACCAATGCCTTCTTCACGTTAAGTTCCTCAGATCCTGACAGATTCTCCGGAATACTTAATGACTATGGCATCCATGACGTCGCCGAAGGATAGATGGAGGATGTTGGAGATTTCGATGCAGCCTTTGCCGTCCTCGTAAAGATCGTAGACCTCTTCCCGGATCTCAGGTTTCAGTCTGCTCTTGAGGGACTCCGTACGGATCATGCGGGGCACAGGTGGAGAATTCCATTTACTGGTGTGACACTTGGGACAGCGGAGAGGGTTCTCGTTTGCAGTTCCCCATTTGTGACTGCACTTCATGCACTCGTAGACATGATAATTCTTCATCCATAGAGTGGACCTGCATTTCGGGCAGTTTTTAGGTAATGCGTTCTTTTTACGAAGTGCCCACTTGTAAGAGCAACGCGAGCATGTTAGTATGGAGCCTGGCGCCACGTCCTCTTCTGTTATCGCAGGTTTCTGCATACTAATGTATCCAACACGCGGATATTTAAATCCAGTGACGAATTTTTTATTGACAACTCAGCAAAAATGATATTTTTGAAATATTATAATAAATTATCAGTTATCGCTATAAAATAATATTATTGTACAATTGTGTTAATTAATGATTCCCATTCTACAAGGGTATTTTCAGATAAACATTGGATATCACAACCATCATTTCTTAACTTATATTGATTAAGAAAACGGATTGCGTATTCCCTCATGGACAGAAAACGATCCATTTCAGGTTGGGTTATTTTTCCTTCCTTCAATGCCACGGCAAACAAAACCTCGGTAGGAAATACTCCTTTAAGGATTAAATCATTACATTTAGGATAATCTACAACATCTTCACAGCGATGAACGAATTCGTTCCTCTCTGGACAGTCATGAGTGAGGGCATCCGAAGATACACCACAGAGAGCAAGACCGTACCGATGGGTTGCGAAGACGATCCGGTTCATGAGGACGAGGACGCGGGATTCTTCCATAAACCCCAAACACTGAATGATAACTTAAAATGATGCAAAATTTAGCACTAGGTTTTCCTGAATCATCGATGTGTCTGTTTTTCGATAGGATTTCTGCCTGATTCAGAAGGATTCCTATGGATTTTCACGGCTTTAAGACGGTTTTTACGGCAGATACAGACCGTACGAATCGTACCTGCGATGAGGGGGTTAGTGCTGGATAGCACTAACCGACGGTACCGAT